>DATMSC010000429.1:0-8688 GCA_035565595.1 Longimicrobiales bacterium
TGAGGCCGCCGTCTCTCAACGGCGGATTCGACCGGTCCAGCGGGGTCGTCATCCCCGGACCATCCGGCTTCAATGAGGCCGCCGTCTCTCAACGGCGGATTCGTCACGATCTTCGGACGCGGCGGTGTCTCATGGAAGCGCTTCAATGAGGCCGCCGTCTCTCAACGGCGGATTCGCCGCGTAAGGCGCGGCAAGCCCGTCCCGCTGTGGGAGCTTCAATGAGGCCGCCGTCTCTCAACGGCGGATTCACTGGATCACGGCAGGCGACTACAGGCGCGCGGCATGCTTCAATGAGGCCGCCGTCTCTCAACGGCGGATTCCGGGCCGGTACCCGTTGTCGTGCTCAAGCGCACGGCGGCTTCAATGAGGCCGCCGTCTCTCAACGGCGGATTCCGCGAACGAGCGCGCGCCGCCAAGCAGGAGCGCGAGCTTCAATGAGGCCGCCGTCTCTCAACGGCGGATTCCGACCACGAGCGGAAGATCGTGCTCGCGCGGATCATGCTTCAATGAGGCCGCCGTCTCTCAACGGCGGATTCAGTAGGTCCATATCTTGTTCGGCGTGGGGCGCGTACAGCTTCAATGAGGCCGCCGTCTCTCAACGGCGGATTCGCGGCTGGACAAGCAACAGACCGCGGTGCTGGCGCGTGCTTCAATGAGGCCGCCGTCTCTCAACGGCGGATTCGACATACACATGCACGGGCGGCAGCTGCAGTGCGTACGCTTCAATGAGGCCGCCGTCTCTCAACGGCGGATTCGTGGACGATCAGATAATCCTTTGGTCGGAGTTACCGTGGCTTCAATGAGGCCGCCGTCTCTCAACGGCGGATTCGGCCGTCCTGCAACCCATTGTGGCAATTGGCGTGGCGCGCGGACTTGCGAGCAGCCCTGCCCATCGCCGGGCCTACGGAGCGCAGGAGGCGTTTTCGTTCATTTCCCAACACCTTCATTATCAACGTGTTCGAACGGTCGCCGGGATTCCGTCACCACCTCGCCGTTCGCACGGCGCTCAGCGCTTCATACCACCACGACACGCGTCGCGGGCTGGTAGCCGCGCCCCAGTACTTCGATCCCTTCTTCGAGAGGGCGGGCGCTCGTCCCGAGGTCGACGATCAGGACCTGGTCCTCTTTCTGATGGATCGCCGACCGGAGGCGTGTGCGGAGCTGGACGAGTTCCTTGTCGCTTAGCTCGCAGAAAAAGACGCTGTACTGCGCATGGTCGCCGAAACCATGCAGCGTCCTGAACACCTTCGTGCGCCGTTTGTCGTCGGAAACGTCGTAGCTGACAAGATAATGCCGACGCGTCATCATCGCACCTACCGCACGGTGATACCCTGATAGCGCGGCACATCTCCGCGGAGCCAACGGGCGAGGAGCCGCGCCTGTAGACGGATCATGCTGCGCCAGGAGCAGCGATAGTCGAAGACCGGGTGGGTGGCGAGCTGGTCGAGCCGCGCTTCGTACGCGCGTATGAACGCCTTGCGCCCGGAATCCCTCATGACGCACCCGGCGTTCGAGCGGATGAAGTCGCTTGCCGTGACCATTCCGGTGTTGATCGCCGTGAGGACGGCGCTGTCGACGATGACGGGTCGAAACTCCTCCATCAGGTCGAGAGCGAAAGCGGGTCGACCGTGCCGGGGCTGGTGGTAGAGGCCCCACCACGGGTCCAGCCCCTCGGCCATGAGCGCGACCGTGCACTCCTTCGCCAGCAACGCATAGCCAAAGGAAAGGAGCGCGTTGACCGGATCGCGCGGTGGTCGACGATTCCGGGATTCGAACGCCCAGTCCGCATCGATGTCGCGGGGCCGCAGCATGGTGCCGAACGCGGAGAAGTACTTCGCGGCGACGTTCCCTTCGATGCCCAGGAGCTGGTCCGCGCTTTCTACGTGCTCGATCTTGCGCAGCAGCGTCGCCATTTCCGCGGCGACCTGTTCCGGGCGCGGGCGCCCGTTCCGCAGGAGCAGGGTCCGCTGGTTCGCTCCCTTGGCGGCTACGATTTTACGGGCCAGCTCCAGCCGACGCGCGGGGTTGCTCGCCGCGTCGAACTGGGCCGCGCGGTCGTATGCGTTGCGGAGCGTGATTCCGGCGGTGATCCCGTAAAACCAGTGTCCCCGCGACAGATGAACGATCGGGACCGATGCCTCGCAGAGGAGGTGCAGCGCCTGCGCGGTGATGAAGACGTTCCCGCACAGGACGAGCTGACTCACGTCCTTGAGCCGGGCGCTGGCGATCTCTCCGCCATTCCTGGTGATGACCAGGACGTCCCCCCGCTTGCCGACCCGGGCGCCCTGTTCCTGGATGTACAGCGGCAGCGCGTCGTCGCGAACGGGATAGAGCCTGCGGACCGCGTCGTGCCCGGCGTCAGGGGGATCCGCCTGGACGTGCCGCAGTGCGAGCGTCTCATCCGGGAGACAGATTCCGGCGAGGGAGCAGCCATTGCACTTGGGGCTGTCCTCGAGTGGATCGGGGAGGACGGGTGACCGCGTTGCCCGGCGCGCCTCGTCGATCAGGCGCAGCGTCAGCGCCTCGAGCTCGGGCGTGAAGTGGACGTCCACGCGGGTCTTCGACCCGGTGAAATAGAGCACGCCATGATCGGTCCGGAACCCGTGTTCCCGCAGCAGGAGCCCCTGCGCCATGAGCTGCACCCGCTCCGGTTCCCAGCTCCGCTCCGGATTGTTGGGCACGCGTCCCCGTTTCGTGTCGACGGGGACCGCCTCGTCGCCTGCCGTGGATACCAGGTCGAGCTTCGCCGTGATGCCGAGGCGCTCCGAGGCGAGCGCGACGGAGCGGCTGATGACGGGGCGCTCGTCGCCTTCGCTGCTGGCGGTATCGGAATCGTCGTCGTCACTAGCGTCCGGGTCCGGGAGGACGTGGTCGAGCCGGTCGACGCGCCGGTGGGCTTCCCGTCCTTCGAGCGTGTAGACGTTGTCCGCCCAGCGCCCTTCCACGTGCATGAGATGGAAGAGCCGCCTGCAGTAGGCGTACTCGTTGAGCATGCGGACGGGAAGGAGGTCGGGGGTGTCCACCAGCGATCCCTCGGGATCTGAGCGTGGCGCCGCCGACACCCTACGACCCGCAATGCTGCCGCGCATCCGACGTGCGCCGCATCGTGACGCTACTCTTCAGCCCCGAATACCCCGAGCCCGTAGTGGCTGGCGTAGCCCAGCGCGATAGGCCCGGCGACCGGCCCGTCGAAGACGAGGCGGATGCCGTAAACACGGGGCATGGGTGGTTGGGGCTTGCCTTCGCGACGTGTGCGCACGAACCGGAGCAGGCGCCGCTCGACCACCTCGTCTCGGCCCATGACCTCGATGCTGGAGGCTTCCGGCAGGCCGCGGCTCCGTAGCTCGGCGCGCACCTGGTCCTCGAGCAGGTGTCCTCGCGGGCGGATGAAGCGCGGCGGTACGAATGGCGTCACACTCGCCCATCTGCGCGACGTCCCGAGCGTGGGGACCGGCTTGCCCGACCGGAGACGGAGTTGCTCGGCGAATGTTGCGAGTTCACCGAATCCGGCACAGGTGACGATGATGTCCCGGTCGTCCCCTTTGGTCCACGTTCGGCGTACTCTCTGAATGGCGTACTGCGCTAGAACATCGAGTCCCATCCGCGCATGGACGAGGACATGGTCGAGCCGGCCATCCTCATCCAGGTCGAGCGGGAGGAAGTGGGCGTGGTCGTGATTGCCAGCCAGCGGTTGTCTCGTCGCCGCATCGCGCCCGGTGAGAACCGCGCACTCCGGTGCGCGCTCGTCGAGAATGCTGATGAGCGACTGGTGCAGTAGCTCCGCCTGCGGCAGGCAGCGCGTGAAGAGCGGGAGCACATCGCCATGGACCGTGTCGGAAGCCAGAGCCAGCAGGGCGGCTTCCACCGGGCGCGCCGGGCGCTTGGGTCGGACCGACACCGTCGGCCTGGTTTCAATCGTCGATGCCGGCCGGTTGTAGAGGACGCGCCGTGAACCGGGCGGCTGGCTCCATCCGTGTCGCTGGAGGTCGGCCGTCTCCGTGAGCAGGCATGTGATGAGGTCCGGGGGGTACGGCGCCTCGATGCGCTGGCGATCCTTCGCTGTGGGCTTCTTCCCGCGGCCGGTCTCGAATTCAGCCACCGCGCGCGCCACCGATGCTTCCCTCCAGGCGGCGTACTCGGCGGCGGGCACAGGCGCCAGAACGGCCACCTGCTCGACACCGCGGTCGGGGAGATCGTTCACGCCTGGAACGACAGGACGGCACCAATCAACGTCCGGCTCGATCTCTCCGGCAAGCAGCCGCGCGTCCACCCAGCTCTCGGCGCGTCCGAGATACCCGAGATACGAGACGAGGCGTTCGAGCAGCTCCGTCTGTTCTGTCGTTAGCTCCACGGGATAGTGGATGAGCAAATCGTGACCGGGATCCAGGCGGATGAATGCGTCGATGACTTTCGTCGTCGTCGACACTATCGGCATGTAGTGCCTGGTATGTGCGATCGTGCCGGGCGGCAGGTGGTAGCTGGGAAGTGCCTCCGCCAGGCGGGAAATGAGGGATTTGGCCGTCTCGGGCATGGTATGCCACCCGAGCTTGGCGTAGCCTGTCGCAACAATGGCCCGAAGGACGCGCCATGGGCCGGGTGGCCACTCGACATCTCCCTCATTCACGTGCTTCCCCCATGGCGTTGCATGATAGCGTCCGCCCGGGAAGCGAATAGCGATCGTGGGCATCGCGTCCCCTACTTGCTGTAGACGACAGTCGTGACGCCGGCCATTTGGTTGCTGCAATCCGCGATGGACGCCGACAGCTCTTTCTCGATCTCGCCAAGTGGCGGCAGCTCGAATCCGCGAGGCGCATCGGCGGTGATTGGAGCGGCGCCATTGGCAAGAGCGAGATCACACGCGGTTCGGAGTCGCAGGTCGCCGTCGAGCAGCGCCCGGATCTTGTAGAGCGCCAGCAGGACAAGCATCCGCTCCACCTGCTCACCCAGACCGTAGCCGCGGATCTGTCCCAGATCGATGCTGAAGTAGGCCGTAATCCTCTCGGCCGTGTACTCCTCGCGGTGGAACGGGACGTTGCCGAATCCCTTGCTGGTGTCACCGCCCGGGTTGACGTGGTCGTTCTTGACCCCGCCGGATGCCGCCACCTCGACGTTCTCAGCTTCGATGAAAGCTGACAGAGCCCGCGCGACACGGAGCCGGCCCCCGGCGAGATCCTTCTTCGCCAGGAAGACGCCGTGCAACAGGCTGTTGGCATCGTACCGGAGGAGCGCCGCGGCGAGCGCCCGACGATCGATGGGGCCTTCGCACAGGCGAGCCACATCATCCCTCAACAGCTCGAAGAAGCTGCGATCCTTGCTCTCCAGGATGTACGGGCTGTTGATCCTGTGTGCCTCCGTGATCGAGCTGGTGAGGTACTCTCCGTCCTGCTCGACACGTATGTAGCTGAGGCCAAGAAGTGGCTCGCGGAGGTCGTTCTTCGCGACATCCCAGCACACCGCTTCGAGGCGATTCGCCATGCTCTGTGCGCTCTCCACCAGCAGGCACGTCCGGTCACCAGCCTGGTAGACTGCGGCACCAAGGTCCGGGAAACCGGTCGGTTGGAAGCGCGTACCCTGAATTGGCCTGAGGGGGACGCTGAATAGCACGCGGCGGGCGTCCCGGAGTGGCGAGAGATCAATGCTCATGGCGTCTCTTCTCCTGTCGAGGGGTGGATCGCTGCCAGTTCTCCCGATACGGACTCCTCTTTCAGTTCGGGTCGGGCGAGACGATGTGCGAGCGCGAACGCGTCGCGTTCAGCAATGGGAAAAACAAGGGACGCGGCAATGCGTCGGGCCAGCGCCGGATCTCCAGCGGCGATACGGAGATGGGGCCGGAGTCCCGCCGCCGAGAGTCTCCGTATAGCGGTCGCAGACGCTCGAACCAGGTCGCCAGTCATCAGGCGGTTCAGGATCACCGGATCGAGCGGGATCGAAACCGGTTCGGCGTTGAGTGATGGACGGATTCGTCGCGGCCAGTATGCAATGCGTACCAGGCCGTAGAGGCCCGGTATTTCAGGTTGTTTCGCGGGTCGATCGAGGGGCCGACCCAGCGCTGTCCAATCCAGCGCCATGAGCGGGCGAGCGAGATCGAGGATTTTCCGCTCATCCACGTCCCCCGCGAGAAATCGCGAAATGTCGTCGAGGGACGCCTCAGCACCTCCAACTCCCAACAACGGCAACTTGCCGAGGTTCTCCTGTCCCGCTTCGACGAGGCGGCGGCGCAGGAGTGCGAGGGCGACGGCCTCGAATTCGCCGGCCACGCACACGACCTCGGCGGGTGAGGCGAGTGAGTCTCCCTGTACGAGGAACCTGTGGCGTTTTCCGTCCACTGCCAGCGGGAGGAAATGGCGCCGGATGGGGTTACTCCAGTCGACTTTGAATTCACCGCCATCCAAGACAACGAACCCATGCTGCGACGCGAACGCGAGCGCCAGACGCAACTCGGCCGACCCATCGTCCGCCGCACGCAGCCAATCCCGACCGAGGTGAGGCAATGGCTGGAGCCTCTTTTCCGCCGTAAACCGCGGGCTGCGTGGGAGCTGCGCCTCCGCTCGTCCGAGGGCGATCAGCAGCTCCTGCCACCGCCTGGCGTTGGCCCCGTCGCGGCAGCATGCGAGGATGGCTTCCTCGCACACCCGGGCGGCGCGGGCGATGGAAGCTGGGCCCTGGTCGCCGGAGGCAGCGCGTCGCAGCGATTCGACCCAATGAGCCACCTCGTCGATGAGGTCCTGATGCGGTTGTGCCCGTACGGGCCAGCGGCCCAGCGGCACCGCCAGGTTCGCCTGGCCGTTCCTCTCGATATAGCCGTAGCGCTGGAATGCCGTGATCCCGCGGGCTACACCGAGCCGCGCCACCGCGCGCCCAAAGTCGACGGGCCGTCCCGCGCTATGGCGGCCGATCTGGCTTCGCCCCTCGGCGATGAGGTTCCGCAGTTCGTCGAGTGTGGCAGGACGATCCCAGAGCGGGAACCATTGCTCGCCGCGATCCTTCTCGCCTTCTGCGGCGCTCCCGTATCCCACTGCGGATGACCGAACGGCGAACGGCGCTGCGGCCTGCGGCAGGGCGGTGGCATGCATGCGTCGCGCGACGGAGGCCGCGAATAGGCAAGCACCTTCGAGCATGAGCACGAAATCCCAGCTATTCAGCACAGCATCTCCGGCGAAACCGACCGTGCTGTTTGCGCCCCCTGCGCTTCCCGGAAGGAATTGCCCCACAGCACCGCGCTTGAGGCCCATTTCCGGCTGGCTGTACAGCGCGATGCCAAGTAGGCGCGCAGCGCCCGGCCGGGCGGCGGCATTGCCGTCGGCTAGATCGAAAAGGCCGGCCACGTGCTGCATGTAATTGTTCGTGAAATCGAGGCGCCCGTCGTTCCCGCCGGTGCCTAGGAGCGCGGGATAGGCGGGGTCGCCGGTCCCGTCCAGGACGATGGCAGCCTCCAGCCAGTCCAGGATCGGACCTCGCCACTCCCGGCGACAGCGCCTGAGGAACGCCGACTTCTCCGTTCCCTTAGGGCTCTCACCCAGTCCAGCGGTCACGGTTCGACCCAACTCAATGGCGCGGCGGAATGGAGCGAAGCGTTCCGCGGTACTTCCGCAGACGGCGGTAATTCCGTCCTTGTTGTCCTTCGGGTAGAAACCGCTCCCCCCATTCCACGGCGCTATGATCGGAGTCGGGCGATACTCCTCCAAGAAAAACCGTTTCAGTGATTCCTCATCGAGCACCGTCGCCAGATGGAATGCCTCATCGCGCCACCAGCCCCGGGCGTTCCGGTCTTTCTGCTCCGCGACGAGCCGGAGAATGCCGAGCCCCTTGAGGTAGTGGGCGAGCGGAGTCGGGCTACACCCGGTCAGGTGATGGACGTGTATCGTCATGCCGGCACTCCTTCCTCGATCAGGAGCGGGTCGGAGGTTTCGAGGCGGGAAGCCCGGACGTCCGCAACACGCAGCAGGCCTTCGAGGTAACCCAGGACGAACGGACCGTGCTGATGAAGAAGCCCGTGGACGCGTTCACTCCAGCTAGCGCCGTACCGGTCTGACAGCCCCAGGTGTGCCGGGTCCAGGTGCAGCGTTACCTCGGGCATTGTCACCAGGGAGCCATCGGCGTCCCTCAGCAGAATCGCCGGGATCACGTCCCCCTCCCGGACGCCGTGGAGCGGCTGGCCCGTGCCCACGTAGGAATTGGACTCACTCGGGAACGACTGGTCGTGCGGCGTTCCCTGCCACGCGCACCGCACCTTACCGTGATGGCTACAGATCAGGTAACACAGGAGGTCGAAGGCCGGCCGGTCGAGCGCTATCAGCTCGTCAATGATGGAGGACCAGGGTACCTGCTCCCCCGAAACCGGAAGCGGCCGGATCACGCCAGCCTCGACCAGAGGGCGAACGGAGCGGAGTAGCGCATCGTGCTCCGGGTCCAGGCGGCGGAGCAGCTCGAAGACGGCGAGCACCGAGGCGAGCTCGTGCCGGAAACCTCGCCGCCTGCCATGGGCTTCATCTAGGCAGTAGAGCTGGTTGAGCGGCGCCCATGCGTCGTCGGGCGCCTTGGCGAGATCTATCCGGTCGGGCCTCGTCCCCGAGGCGGAGGCGCCAATAGACGTGTTGAAAGCCGGATGCGCCTTGCCCCAGTCGTGAAGCCGCGCTGCGAGTGCGAGTAACCTGACGAGCCGTGTCGGGAGCCCAAGCCGCTCGGTAA
>DATMSC010000430.1:0-3577 GCA_035565595.1 Longimicrobiales bacterium
CCTGCGCGACAGCGGGCTCGAAGTCGTGATCGGTGTGCGCCCGGATGGCAAGACGGGCGCGGAGGCGCGCGCGGCCGGCTTCGAGGTGCGGGCGGTCGCCGATGCGGTGCGCGGCGCGGACATCATCGCCATCCTCATCCCGGACACCGTGCAACCCGCCGTCTATCGCGACGAGATCGCTCCGAACCTGGCGGATGGCGCCACGCTCCTCTTCGCGCACGGCTTCAACATCCACTTCGGCGAGATCAAGCCGCCGGCGACTGTCGACGTCGTGCTCGTCGCGCCCAAGTCGCCCGGACCCATGCTGCGCCGCGAGTACGTGAGTGGCCAGGGCGTGCCGGCGCTCTTCGCGGTTCACCAGGACGCGACGGGGAAGGCGAAGGCGATCGCGCTCGCTTACGCGGACGCGATCGGTTCCACGCGCGCGGGCGTGATCGAAACCAGCTTCGCGCACGAGACCGAGACCGACCTGTTCGGTGAGCAGGCCGTGCTCTGCGGTGGGCTCTCCGAGCTGATCAAGGCGGGCTTCGAGACGCTCGTCGAAGCGGGGTACCCGCCGGAGCTCGCGTATTTCGAGTGTTTGCACGAGATGAAGCTCATCGTGGACCTGGTGTACGCGGGCGGTCTCGACCTCATGCGGGCACGCATCAGCGACACCGCGGAGTACGGCGATTACGTCAGCGGCAAGCGGGTCATCGGCGAGGCCAGCCGCGCGGCGATGAGAGAGATCCTCGCCGAGATCCAGAACGGCGAGTTCGCGCGCAAATGGATCGCCGAGGCGACCAGCGGCGGTCGCGAGTTCGCGCGCATGCGCGAGGCTGAGCGGGCCCACCCGATCGAGGAAGTCGGCCGGCGCCTGCGCGCGAGGATGGCCTGGCTGTAGTCGTTCCTACTCCGGGACACACCAGGAGCTCAAAATGGGAGATCAGATGCCTAAGAGTCCGTGGATCTGGAAGAACGGGGAATTCATCCCCTGGGAGGCGGCCACGATACACGTGATGGCCCACGTCGTCCATTACGGATCCTCGGTATTCGAGGGCATCCGATGCTACTCCACGAAGAAGGGGCCCGCGGTATTCCGGCTCGATGCGCACCTGCGCCGCTTCCTGGATTCGGCCAGGATCTACCGCATGGAGATACCCTTCGACGCGGACGCCCTGCGGGACGCCACCGGGGAGCTCGTCCGGCGCAATGAGCTGGACGAGTGCTACATCCGTCCGATCGCGATCCGGGGGATGGGCGCGCTGGGGCTGAACCCCACGGCCAGCGCCATCGACACGTACCTGATCTGCTGGCGCTGGGGTTCGTACCTCGGTGCGGGCGCGCTCGAACAGGGCGTGGACGTCTGTATCTCGAGCTGGAACCGGCCGGCGCCGAACACCTTCCCGACGATCGCGAAGGCGGGCGGCAACTACATGAACGCCCAGCTCATGAAGATGGAGGCGATCGCCAACGGGTACGCCGAAGCGATAGCCCTCAGCCCCGACGGCCTGGTGAGCGAGGGGAGCGGCCAGAACATCTTCCTGGTTCGGGACGGCACGCTGATCACGCCGCAGATCGACGGCGCGATGCTGCTCGGCATCACGCGAGACAGCGTCATCACGCTCGCGCGCGACATGGGTATCCCGGTTCGCGAGCAGCAGGTCCCGCGCGAGATGCTCTACATTGCCGACGAGGTCTTCTTCACCGGCACCGCCGCCGAAGTCACGCCGGTGCGCAGTATCGACCGCATCCAGGTGGGGAACGGCGGAGTGGGCCCGATCTCCCGCGCAATCCAGGAGCGCCTGCTGGGCGTTGCCCGCGGTGAGATCGAGGACACGTACGGCTGGCTCTGGCACGTCCCCGGTGAGGCAGGCGGCAAAGCCGCAGTCGCCTGAGTCGCCGCGGCGCTCGCATTTCTACGACCACATCCGGATTGGTCCGCGTCAGGCGCCGGTGGCAGGGAACGAGCAGGCAGCGCTCAGCCCCTCGCCGCCGGCGCTCGACAGGGATCCTCTCCCACCGACCTTTCGTACTTTTCGGCCGAGATGCGGCGGTTGCCACCGGCCTCCGCATTCCTACCACCCGCGGCGCCAGAGTCTTTTCCAGCGACACCGGTGGTCGGTAGTCACGGCGTCACGCCGGATGAAGCCCGCCGTGAAAAGGGGCGCGACAATGCAAGCCGAGATGCGTTTCGATGCCGGTGATCCCTCGAGGGAGGCACGCCCACTCTGCGCGTGGCGTACTCCCGGGTAGGCGTTTGCCGAACGTCCTGCCTGCGGCAAAGCGAAGAACAAGAGCAACAACGCAAAAGGGAATCCAGCGGGAGGGCTCAACGCGTTTGCCTGGCCGGGATCACCGCCCCGTGACCTCATCTCATGGTGGTACAATAAGTTGCACCATTGGCGGGCACTCAGATGCGGTGCTCCGGACTGCGGCGTCGGGTGCCCGCGGCGGCGACCCGAAAATGACATCATTGCGCACTCGCTGTAAAGGTTTTATTCTCCGATCCACTTCGCTGACACGGCCAGGCGACATGCCTACGGTGGCAGTGCGGCGCCAGACATGCGTCCCGAGAGTGGTGCGTGGCTGGCGAGTGCCACGTACTCGCATGTCGGACCGCTTGCCGTGGGTATAGCGGGGCGGAGCGCGTATTCTTACAATTGAAATCGTCGGATCCGGGATGCGGCGCCGGGAGGCGGCTCATTGCGGGTTCGTGCGGCAGAGCGAACACTGGCACCGGGGCTGTGAAATGAGAGCTGACGAAGGCACCCGATACCGGCTCGTATGGGAGCGACCGACAGCGGAACCGTTGCCACCGTTGAGCAAGTTGACGCTCATTACACCTCAGGTCGACGCCGATTTCATCGGTGACATGATTCTGGGAGAATACGATCAGGACACACTTGTGGTGTTTGGCGGAGGGGATTCGTAGGCCAATATCCGCATTCCCTATCCGACCGATAGCGGACACGACCGAAGGCGTTGAACCGCCCGGGTGTCCGCGATCAGGCGCTCGACTCTCCCACCGTGAGCCCGGTCAAGGCAACCTGGAACAGGAGTACCCCGATGTCGGGCGCGGCCCGCGACTACGCAGTATCGGATCAGGTGCTGACGGCGCATCTCGATGGCGAGGCCATCGTTCTGAACCTCGACACGAAACAGTATTACCAACTGAACTCGTCGGCCGCGCGCATCTGGTCCGGCCTGGAACGCGGACTGGACGATGACGCGCTCGTCGCGGAGCTTTGCGACATCTTCGACGTGTCGCCGGAGGTCGCGGCGGCCGAGATCCCGCGAATGATCCAGCGTTGGGTCGAGCTGGGCCTTGTCGTGGCCAGAAGCGGCTCACGGCCAGACCCCGTCCGCTGAAGGTGACATGCTCCTCGGCTTCGCCATAACTCGCCACTGCAATTTGCGGTGCCCTCATTGCATCCGCGACGACGTGGAGACGGTTGCCGAGTTGTCTCCGGAGTTCATCGCGCGCGTGATAGACGACGGGCTCACACTCTGGGGTTCGGTCACGGCGAGTCTGACCGGCGGCGAGCCGTTGATCCACCGGCGATTTGCCGAGATCGTCGATGTATTCGCGGCCAGG
>DATMSC010000431.1:0-1537 GCA_035565595.1 Longimicrobiales bacterium
CCATGATCGTAGTAGTTGAGAATCGGGACCGCAGCGGCCAGCGCCTCCAGACCGCCGTAGTGGTCGACGTGGTAGTGCGTCAGGAAGAGGTGGTCGATGCGATCCACACCCGCCTCACGGAGCACCTCCATGAGACGCGTGTGGTCCCGCTCGCCCGGATTGCCCGTGTCGACCAGCATGGTCTCGCCCGACGGCGACACATAGAGCGTCGCCTGCCCACCTTCCGTGTCGATGAAATAGATGTCGAGGGTGGGGGAATCCGACTGCGCCGCCGCGAGATTCGGGACGGCGGCGACCAGCGCCACGAAAATGGCCAGCGTCGTGCGCACGGCGACCTCCGGGAAGGGCATTCGGGCTTTTTCGCACCGAACCGGAAATGGTAGCAGCCCGCCGTGGCGATGGCCAGAGCGGGCTGCGATGGTGCCGATCGCGGCACGTCGCGGCTGGGATTGCCCCAGCGCGCGCCGGGTCGAGTCAGTTGCCGATGTACTGCACGCGCTCGAACTCGGCGATCGCGTTGACGTGGTTGATCGTCGCCTGGAGTTCGGAGAGCCGTGCCTGCGTGAGCTGGTTCTGCGCCGCGACCGCCTCGAAGTTCGTCGCGGCACCGAGCCGGTACCGGAGCATCGCCGCCTCCGCGTTACGCTCCGACGCCGCGCGGTTGCGGCGGGCGGCCTCGAGCTGGAGGTACGTATTGCGCACGGCGAGACCCGCGCTCGTCACCTGCGTGATGATGTTGAGCTCCTGCGCCGCGAGCTGGAGCTCGGCCTGCCGCGCCTGGATCTCGGCACGCTCGTGGTTGAGCTTTGAAGTGTTGGTGCCGAGCGGATAGGAGCCGTTGAGCGAAATGTTCCAGGTCGGTGCGTCGAAATCGCTCAGCGCCCTGAGCCCATCCATGTAGCCGCCGGGCTGCACGAGCACGGGATCGCCGCCGAGCCCCGAACGCTCGAACAGGTTGCCGCCGACGCCCTGCACCGAGTACGACGCCGTCAACGACAGGTCGGGGAGTGCGTTGGAGCGCGAGACGTCCAGGTTGAGGAGCGTGATCTCCCGCTGATACCGCTGCTGCCGGATGTCTGCGCGCTCGCGGAGCGCGGTCTGGATCGCGGCATCGATGTCGACCTCCTGGTCCACGATGACGGGGAGATCGACCGGGTTGATGACCTGGTTGAAGAGCGGATCATTCGGACCGTTGACGAGGAGGCGCTTGAACGCGAGCTCCTGGTTCCGCCACTGGATCTCGGCGTTCAGGCGGCTCTGCTCGGCGCTGGCTACCTGCGCCTCGGACTGGAGGAGCTGCAGCTCGGTACGCCGCCCGAGCCGCACCAGCTCGCGGTCCTGCTCGAGGGTGCGCTGGGCCTGTTCCAGGTTCAGCCGCTGGATCTCCACCTGTTCGATCGCGGCGCGGAGCGCCCAGTACGCCTGCCGGACCTGGTACGCCACGTTTTCGATCTGGGCGCGGACCTGCAGGTCGGTGATCTGCGACTGGATCTCTGCCGTCTCGAGCGCGGCCCGCTGGTTGTCGATGCGGAGCCCG
>DATMSC010000432.1:0-1873 GCA_035565595.1 Longimicrobiales bacterium
GACCCCCGTCCCCTGTTCGGGTCGGGCGTCAGCGACCGAGCATGGACTTCGGCGCAGGCCGGGGTCCATTTTTCGTGCTCTCCACCCGGGCCCCGGTGAAGCACACCATTCGAGGGGTCCTCACGTTCCGAGAGGTAATACATGTCGGTCAGAAATACGGAGAGGCCCGGCTCGCCGCGGCCTGATGGGGGATTTGCGCGCTTCGGCCTGCATCCCGAGCTGCAGCGCGCGCTCGAGCGGATAGGGTTCGAAACGCCGACGCCGATTCAGGATAGCGCGCTTCCGCCCGCACTCGCGGGGAAGGACGTCCTTGCATGCGCGATGACGGGCAGCGGAAAGACGGCGGCTTTCGTGCTGCCCATCCTGGAGCGGCTCCGGTCGAAGCCGCGGGGCACCACGCGGGCGCTGATCCTGACGCCCACGCGCGAGCTCGCCGCCCAGATCGAGGAGGAGCGCCGCAGGATGGCGCACTTCACGAAGGTCTCCGGCGCGGCCGTGTTCGGCGGCGTCGGTATGGGCCCGCAGGAGCAGGCGTTCCGCCGCGGCGTCGATGTCATCACCGCCACGCCGGGCCGGCTCCTGGACCACCTGAAGAACGACTACGCTCGCCTGGACGGCGTCGAGATCCTCGTCATCGACGAGGCCGACCGCATGCTGGACATGGGGTTCCTCCCGGACATCCGCCGGATCCTCGCGCGGCTCCCCGACCGCCAGCGGCAGACGCTCTTTTTCTCCGCGACCATGCCGCCGGCCATCGTCGAGCTGGCGGGAGAGATGCTTGACTCGCCGGTCCGGATCGACGTGGAGCGGAAGCAGGCACCGGCTACCGGCGTCAGGCAGGCGCTCTACCCGGTGCGCCAGGACCTCAAGGTGGAGCTGCTCGTCACGCTCCTGGAGCGGGGTGAAGTCGGTAACGTCATCGTCTTCTGCCGTACCAAGCACCGTACGAACCGGCTCGCCGAGAAGCTCGAGAAGCGCGGGATCAGCGTGGCGCGGATCCACGGTAACCGCAGCCAGAAGCAGCGCACGGAAGCGCTGGCCGGGTTCAAGTCCGGCAGGTACCGGGTCCTCGCCGCGACGGACATCGTCGCCCGCGGGATCGACGTCGAGGCGCTCGACCACGTCCTGAACTTCGACGTCCCCGTAGCCGCCGAAGACTACATCCACCGGGTGGGGCGCACCGCCCGCGCCGGCGCGACCGGTGACGCGTACACCTTCGTCGCGCCTGAGGAGGAGGAAGAGGTACGGGCCATCGAGCGCGCGCTCGGCAAGCGCATCGAACGACGCACCGTCGAGGGTTTCGACTACACGGCACCGGCGCCCGAGCGCCTCGAGATCCCGCTCGCGCAGCGCATCGCGGAGATACGCGCGCGCAAGGCGGAAGAGCGTGCGCGCGCGGCCGCGAAGGCAGAGCGCCAGCGGCAGAGGGAGAACGAGGCGGCGCGCACCACGGCCGCGCCCCGGCGGTCCGGCCCGAAAGCCCGCCCGCGGTACGCACGCTGAGACGACGGCGGCGGCGAGGCGAGGTCGTCACGCGACGGCGACCTCCCGCCCAGCTCGTCACATCGTGAGCAGCAGTCTCACACCCGCGACGACCAGCACGAAGGCGATCACCCGTTTGACGACGGTCGGGTCCAGCCTGCGGCTGCCAGCGTACGATCCGAGCGCGCCACCGGCGCCGGCAAGGGCCAGGAACCAGAGCGCGTACGGGGGGAACTGGCGCGTGCTGCTGAGGTTGCCCGCGAGCCCCGCAATCGAGTTCATCAGGATGAAGAGCGCCGAGACGGCGGCCGCCGTGCGGGCCAGAGCCCACTGCCGGAGCACCAGAATGGGCGAGAGGAAAACGCCACCACCGGTCCCGCTCAGCCCGGCG
>DATMSC010000433.1:0-3256 GCA_035565595.1 Longimicrobiales bacterium
CCGTCTGGGTCGAGCGCTTCTCCCGCCGGTTCAGCCGGGATGCCGAGCCTCTGACACTGACAGGCGCCGGACGGACGGACGCGCACCCGCTGCTGGCAGCCGGCGTCCACACGGACGAGCACGGGCGGCCGGTGGATGAGCGGGGCGACGTCGTCTACGAGAACGTGTTCGTCGCGGGCGCGGTGCGGGCGGGTGTCGACGCGAGTGCCGCGGGGCTCGGGAACATGGCCGCGAGTGGCTGGGCCGCCGGCAGAAGGGCGGCGGAGGCGATATGAGGGGCAGGGCGTACGCGATGCTGAACCTGGCCGTGCGCTTCGCCGGCCAGATGCTCTGGCGGGTGCCGCTCCGGGCGCTCCGGCGAGGACGCGAGCTGGGCCGTTTTCTCGCCCACGTCCGGCCCGACGGCTATGCTCCCATGAGGCCTGACGACCGCGCTCGCTTTGCCGATGCCATGGGTTGCGTGCACTGCGGCCTCTGCACCCTTGCCTGCCCCGCACTGGCGGAGGCGCCGGCCGGTGTCACAGCGGAGCCCTGGACCTTCGTCGGCGGGCCGTCGCGCGCGCTGGACCGCGCAATCGACATCGTCGCTGACCTCGAGCCGTGCACCCGGTGCGAGGCATGTGCGGCCGTCTGCCCCACCGGCGTCCCCATCCCGCACCTCGCCGCGATGGTCCAGCGCATGGCGCATGATGCTGCCCGACCGACACCGCGGGAAGCGGTCGCCGCCGGCCGTTGATCAACGCCTCGGCAGCTACATCCCGCTGGCCAGCGCGCGGGCGGTCTCGGCCAGGAGCCTGACCTTTGCCGCGTCGCCTGAGCCAGGGGCGTCCGCCTCGAGCTGGGCGGCCAGACCGGTGAGCGCATTGGCACGGCCCACCGCCGGCGCCGCCTCCGCCGAAGCCAGCTCCGCGCGCACAGCCGCGATCCTCGCCGGCGGCAGCGCACCCGCCCGCTCGAGCTGATCCACGTACGCCCGCGCCAGCGCGAATGTCGGGGGCCAGACGAAGCGGACCTGCCCCTGCGGGTTGAACTGCTCCAGCCGCACCGTTTTCGCGGCCTCGATTTCGTTTTCGGAAAGGTACTCGCTCGGTGTCAGCTCGAGGATGTCCAGGCCACGGGCGATCTCCGAGCTGAAGATCAGGCCGTTGTACCAGTACGCGGACCACGACCCGCCGAGCTGAAGCCTGTCCCGATTCAGCGGGCCACGATCGAAGAACGCGATCTCGACGGGGTTCGCACCATCCGTCCAGTCGAAAACGGAGATCCCGCCCTGGTACCAGGCCTGCACCATGACGTCACGGCCGGGAATCGGGATGAGCGATCCGTTGTGCGCAACGCAGTTCTCCTGTGCAGTCTGCGGCGCGGGCAGTTTGTAGTACCCCAGGAACTCGAGGTCGCCGTCGACGATTTCGAAGATCGCGTCGGCGCCCCACTGCGCGGGATCGGTGGCCCGGCACCTCGCCCCCGTGCCGCCGCCCCATTCGTCGGTGAACAGCACTCTGGTGCCGTCGTTGTTGAAGGTCGCGGAGTGCCAGTACTCGAAGTTGCGGTCGCCCGCCACAGCCAGGCGTACCGGATTCACCGGATCGCTGATGTCGAGGAGCAGCCCATAGCCCTCACACGCGCCACCCGCGAGACCGATCTCGGGATACACCGTAATGTCGTGACACTGGTTGGGACCGGGGCCCGCCACCGTCTGCGGCACACCGCGGGTCGGCGGCGCCGTCAGTCCCGTGAAGATCCTCGGCGAGCTGACGATGGCCGCCGCGGACGGATTCGCGAGCGGCACCCGGATCACCTCGATCCTGAAGAGCGCAGTGTTGGGATTGCTCTCCGGCAACCCGGTCGAGCAACCTGCCAGCTCCTCTGCCGGCCGTACCGGCGCCGATCCGGAGACGTAGATGTAGACGTGATCCGGGTCGGACGGGTCCTCGACGAGCGTGTGCGTGTGGGAACCGCGGCACGTCTGGACGTTGCCCACGTATTCGGGATTGGCGACATCGCTGATGTCGAAAATCCGAATGCCGCGCAGCCGGTCACTGCTGACCCGGGCGCTCGGGGGCGCGTCGGCGCAGTCGACCCGCCCTTCGAGATATTCGGTCGACACGAAGAGGAGGTCGCCGTACACGGACACGTCGCCCTGTGCGCCGGGACAGGATATGGCGGTGACCAGTGCGGGGCTGGACGGGTCCGAAATGTCCCAGATCTGGAATCCGCGGAAATTGCCCTGGAAGACGTAGTTGCCCCTGAACGCCAGGTCCGAGTTGGTGCTGCCGGCGAACAGGTCGGGGGGCGGCGTCTTCGACACCAGCGCCATGTTCCAGATCGCCTCACCGGCGTTCATCACCCCCGGCGCGAGGCCGACGCGTGGATCTACGCCCGTCGTTGTCCCCGCCGGCGAGGTCACTCCGGGCGACGGCGCGGTCGTCACGCCCACCCCCGTCCCGGAGGGTGCGCACGCCGCCGCGGCGAGCGCCACGACCACCGACCAGACCGGCCAACTCCTCAGCACGCCGCCCGGGCTGCGCAAGCTGCGAGGCTGCATTTCCGGATGCATGGGCGATTCCCTCCCGGACATGGGTGGCAACGTGAACGCGGTCCGGTCTGGCCGGTCTACCCGCGAAATGATTCCGTCATCCCGTCGGCGAGAAGTCCGTCGTCGCTGCGGCGACGGAGCTGCCTTCGTCGTCCCCGCAGCAGCGGTGACCCATTGCGCGCCTGCCATGCGGGAGCATCAGACATGGTCCTCTCGGCCGGCGCACCCCACTGCCTCGAGACGCTTCCCCACGTCGACACCGCGAACACGCTCGACCTGCGGTTCTCACCGACTCACAGCGAATTACCGATCGGATCCGGAGATCCCATCCAAATTGGCGAAACCGGTTCGCCAGCGTAAGGCCTTCCAGCTCCGGCCCCGAGCACCGTGCATCGCGCCCTCGCAGGGATCCCCGCGTTCGCGGGGATGACGGGCTATTCCCCGAGCCCGAGCCCGCGCCCGAGCCCGAGCCCGCGCCCGAAATCATTCCGTCGCTCCCGTTCCACAGAATGCCGTGTGCATCGCACCCTCGCAGGGATCCCCGCGTTCGCGGGGATGACGGGCTACATAACCGTGCATCGCGCCCTCGCAGGGATCGCCGCGTTCGCGGGGATGACGGGCTATTCCCCGAGCCCGAGCCCGCGCCCGAGCCCGAGCCCGCGCCCGAAATCATTCCGTCGCTCCCGTTCCACAGAATGCCGTGTGCATCGCACCCTCGCA
>DATMSC010000434.1:0-3914 GCA_035565595.1 Longimicrobiales bacterium
CGCCTACGACCGTGAGCGCGTGGATCCGGCGACGCTCTCCACCTACCAGGCGCTGGCCGGTGAGCAGTGGCGTGGCCGGATCCTGGTCCGCTCGTCGTCCAACGTATACAACCAGTCGCTCCTCGCCTCGATCATAGCGAACGAAGGCGCCGAGGCGGCAGAAGAGTGGGCGCGGGCGATCGCCAGGAACATGGCCCGCGAGCCGAGCGGCGGCGACTCCGACCAGTTGAAGGCCGTCGCGGCGGGTGCCGGTGACGTGGCGATCACCAACACGTATTACCTGGCGTTGCTTTTCGAGTCGGCGGACCCGGAAGAGCGGCGGGTCGCGGAGCGGCTGGTTCCGTTCTTCCCCAACCAGGAGACGACCGGCACGCACGTGAACGTGAGCGGCGGCGGCGTAACGGCGAGCTCGAAGAACCGCGAGAACGCGATCCGGCTCCTCGAGTACCTGACGAGCGATGAGGCACAGGGTCTCTTCGCCCAGGCCAACCAGGAGTACCCGGTCAAGCCGGGCGTGCCGTGGTCGGACCGGCTCGCGTCCTGGGGTGAGTTCCGTGCCGACACGCTCGACCTCACCGTACTCGGCGAGCTGAACTCCGAGGCAGTCCGCATTTTCGACGTGGCGGGATGGAGGTAGCTGCCGCTCGCGCCCGCGCCCGCTGGATTCCGGCCGTCCGCTCCTCTCCGCTGGGGTGGACGGCCGCCGCCATCGTGCTGGTGGCGGTCCTCACCATGCCCATCGCGGTGGTCGCGCTGGGCGCGCTCAAGCCAGCCGGCGAGGCTTGGGGGCACGTGGTCCGCACGCTGCTCCCCGGGTACGTCTGGCACACCATCATTCTGGCGGTCGGCGCCGGCGGTCTGGCGACGGTCATCGGCGTGAGCTGCGCGTGGCTCGTGGCCATGTGCGAGTTTCCACTGCGCCGCTTCTTCCGCTGGGCGCTCGTGCTGCCGCTGGCCATCCCCGCGTACACGGCGGCGTACACGTACGTCGGGATGTTCGACGTGACGGGTCCGGTGCAGCGCATCGTGCGTGCGGTCATGCCCGGCGGCCAGGACGCGTTCATCTACTGGAACGTCATGCGGATCGAGGTCCTGGCCGCGCTCTTCGGGCTGGTGCTCTATCCGTACATCTTCCTGCTGACACGGACGTTCTTCGAGCATCGGACGGGCCCGGCGCTGGAGGCGAGCCGGCTCCTCGGCCGCGGGCCGTGGTCGGTCTTCCTGCGGATCGCGCTCCCTCTCGCGCGACCGGCCGTGGCCGGAGGTCTGTTCCTCGTGCTCATGGAGATCCTGAACGACTACGGCGCCGTCGCCTACTACGGCGTCACGACGTTCACGACGGGCATCTTCCGCTCGTGGTTTTCGCTGGGTGACCTGGACTCCGCGATCCGCCTCGCGGCTGTACTTATGCTCGGCGTATTCGTGGCCATGGCGATCGAGCGGTGGCAGCGCGCCGGTGCCCGTTACGACGACGACGGCCCGGCGCGTCCGGTGGCGCGCTACAGACTGCGGGGCGTGAAAGCCGCCGCCGCCGCGGCGTGTTGCACGGTGCCGCTGCTCTTCGGCTTCATCCTGCCGGTGGGCCAGCTCGCCATCTGGACGATGCGCGCACTGCCCGATGCGTCCTGGATCGCGCTCTATACTCTCGCACGCAACAGTTTCGGCCTCGCCGCCGGCGCCGCCGCGCTGTGCGTCCTCGTGGCCATCGTGCTGGTGTACGCCGGTCGTCTGGATTACAGCCGGCTGGCGTCGTCGATCACGAAGCTGGCGCTCCTCGGCTATTCGGTGCCGGGCGCGGTCATAGCCGTGGGCGTGCTGGTCACCGCGATCACCGTCGACCGCGCCCTGACCGGCGGCGCCCGCCTGATCCTGACCGGCGGACTGGGCCTGCTGGTGTTCGCATACGTGGTCCGGTTCATGGCCGTTGCGTATCTTTCGGTGGAGTCCGGTTTCGCGCGGGTCGGCCCCGAGTTCGGCGGCGCGGCCCGCACCCTCGGCGCGGGTCCGTTCCGGACGCTCCTGAGTGTCGAGCTGCCCATGCTCAGGCGAACGCTACTCGCAGCGGGGACGCTGGTTTTCGTGGATGTCATGAAAGAGCTTCCACTGACGCTGATCCTGCGGCCATTCAACTTCGACACGCTCGCCACGCGCGCATTCCAGCTCGCGTCGGACGAGCAGCTCGTGCAGTCGGCGCCGGCGGCGCTGCTGATCATTGCCACCGCGACCGTCGGGGTCGCGCTCCTGCAGAGTGGCATCTATTCGGCGGAATCACGATGATCGCGACGAACGGCGGCAAGGCCGCTGCAGTATACAAGCTCGAGCTGTCCGGCCTGACGAAAGTCTATCGGTCGGGGGTTGTCGCGCTCGCGGACGTGGATCTCACTGCCGAGCCGGGCGAAGTGCTGGCGGTGGCGGGTGAGAGCGGTTGCGGGAAGACGACGCTGCTCCGCCTGGTGGCGGGACTCGAGGTCCCGGACGGTGGCGAGATCCGGCTGGACGGTCGTACCGTCGCGGGTGGAGGTACCTGGGTGCCGCCGGAATCCCGTGGCGTCGGGATGGTCTTCCAGGACTTCGCGCTCTTTCCGCACCTGCGGGTGGTGGACAACGTGGCGTTCGGCCTGGCGCACCTCCCGCGTAACGAGCGACGGGGTCGCGCGGAGCATTTCCTGGAGATGGTGGGTCTCGCCGGCTACGGCCAGCGGTACGCCCACCAGCTCTCGGGCGGTCAGCGGCAGCGCGTCGCGTTGGCCCGGGCTCTCGCACCCGGCCCGCGGATCCTGCTCCTGGATGAGCCGTTCAGCAACCTGGACGCGCCACTCAAGCGGGTGCTCCGTGACGAGCTGGGTGAGGTGCTCCGCGAGGCCGGCACGACGGCGCTCCTCGTCGTCCACGACGCCGACGACGTGCTGGTACTCGCCGATCGCGTCGCGGTCATGCGAGCAGGGAAGGTGACACAGGTCGGGCAGCCGGATGACGTCTACAGGCACCCGGCGAACGAATACGTGGCCCGGCTCTTCGGAGAGGCGAACGTGCTGGCGGGAGACCCGGTGGGCGAGGGTTTCGCGACGCCGCTGGGCTTCGTCCCGTGCGCGGCGGCTGCGACCTGCCGGCAGTCGGTCCGGCTATGCTTCAGGCCGGAGGACCTGCAGATCTGCGCCGACGGCAGCGGTTGCCTGGCGGTCGTGGACAATGTACGGCCGCGTGGGCTACAGAATCGGGTGCAGGTGCGCTTCCAGGGTGCGGATGGCTCGCCCGGGCGGCTGACGCTCTACACCGGTGCCGACCAGCGCCTCGCCCGTGGCGACCAGATCTTCGTCAGACCGCGGCCCGGGTGTGTGCACGTGTTGCGGGAGAACGACGCCGGCGCGACGGGAACCACCGGCCGCTCCTAGCGCCGCGGCCCGGCCGCCAGGAATGGGGTCCCGCTCCTCCGTCGCCATTTCACGGCTTCGGGGGAACGGGACCCTGCCACATCCGGCTCAGTCCTCGAGCTCCGGCTCCGGGGTGGTCGGACGGCTGGCGAGACGCTTTGCGGAGGCTTCCGCGAGCTGCTCGAGGCACCGAAGCGAGTCCTCCCAGCCCAGGCAGCCATCTGTGACGCTCTGGCCGTAGACCAGGTCGCGGCCGTTCCCGATCTTCTGTGCGCCCTCCACGAGATTGCTCTCGATCATCACCCCCATGATCCCGGTCTCGCCGTTCCGGATCTGGTTGGCGACATCCGCGCACACCTCGAGCTGACGCTTGTAGTCCTTCCGGCTGTTGGCGTGGCTCAGGTCCACCATGAGCCGCGGCGTCATCCCGGCGCGTTCGAGTCGCGACTTGGCGTCCTGGACCGAAGCGCTGTCGTAGTTCGGGCCGCTCTCCCCGCCGCGCAGGATGATGTGACAGTCCTCGTTGCCGGTCGTGGAGAAGAT
>DATMSC010000435.1:0-1568 GCA_035565595.1 Longimicrobiales bacterium
ATGCGCGTCGGAGATCCCGCTGTCTCGCGGGATGGGGTCTTCCGCCGCCGCCGTCGTCGCGGCGCTGACGCTGGCCGATGCCGCCGTCGGCGCCTCGCCGCAACCGGGCGCGCCGCGGAGCGCCGATGCCCGGCCGGACGCGGCGAGGCAGGAGGCGCTGGCGTGGGCGGTGGAGTGGGAGGGGCACCCGGACAATGCCGCGCCGTCGATCTTCGGCGGACTCGTCGCCGTCGCCCGCGACGCCGCGGGTCGCGCCGTCGCGTTCCCGCTCCCGCTCTCCGAGCGTCTCGGCTTCGCCTGGGCCGCGCCCGGCGTCGAGCTGGACACCCCTACGGCGAGGCGGGCGCTGCCGAAGGAAGTTCCGCACGCGCTCGCGACGCGCGCAGTCGGCCGGGTAACCGCGCTCGTCCGCGGGCTCGCGACAGGCGACCCGGAGCTGATCCGCATCGGCTTCGCCGACGAGCTGCACGTGCCCTACCGGCTCCCGCTCATCCCCGGCGGGAAAGCGGTGCTCGAGGCCGCCACCGGGGCCGGCGCCTGGGCCGCGACCATCTCGGGGAGCGGGACCGGCCTCATTGCCATCTGCCCCCGTGAACTCACCGCGACCGTGGCCGAAGCCATGCGCGCCGCGTTCCGCGCGGAAGTGAAGGAACCAGGCGACGTCGCCTTCCCGGTCCTCCCGGATCTCGACGGCGCCCGTGTACTGGAGACCGCCCACTCATGACGACGATGCAATCCGAAGCCCCTCGCGGCAGTGCGCTCCTCGGTCCGGCTCGCCGCGGCGTCCTGGTCCGTCACGCCGCGTTCCTGCCCCTCACGTCGGAGACGCCGGCGCTCACGCTCCACGAGGGTGACACGCCGCTGATTCCCGTGCCGACGCTCGCCGAATGGGTCGGCGTGGCCGAGCTGTACGTCAAATACGAAGGGCTGAACCCGACCGGCTCGTTCAAGGACCGCGGGATGGTCGTCGCCGTGGCCAAAGCGATCGAGGCCGGGAACGACGCGGTACTCTGCGCGTCCACCGGCAACACCTCCGCCAGCGCGGCCGCGTACGCGGCGAGGGCGGGGCTCACGTCGGTGGTGCTGCTCCCGCGCGGGAAGGTGGCGCTCGGTAAGATCGCGCAGGCGATCATCCACGGCGCCCACGCCTTCGAGCTGGACACGAACTTCGACGGCGCCCTCGAGGTCATCCGCGCCCTCGCCGACGCCTACCCCGTCGCGCTCGTCAACTCCATCAACCCGCACCGCCTGGAAGGGCAGGCGACGGCGGCGTACGAGGTGTGCGATGCCCTCGGCGACGCGCCCGACGTGCTCGCCCTCCCCGTGGGGAATGGCGGGAACATCACCGCGTACTGGATGGGCTTCCGGCGCTTCCAGGAGGCGGGCGGGAGCACGCGGCTGCCGAAGATGGTGGGCGTGCAGGCGGCAGGCGCCGCGCCGCTCGTCCGCGGCGAGCCCATCGCGCACCCGGAGACGATCGCCAGCGCCATCCGCATCGGCAGGCCCGCCACCTGGGACCCGGCGCTCGCCGCCGCCCGCGACTCCGGCGGCACCATCCTCGCCGTCGA
>DATMSC010000436.1:0-1645 GCA_035565595.1 Longimicrobiales bacterium
CGCGCATGAAGTCGACGTATCGGAACTCGGGAAGCCCGTGCTGACGGGCACCGAAGAAATCGCCCATCCCGCGGAGCCGAAGGTCCTCCTGCGCGATGGCGAAGCCGTCGTCCGTTTCGACCAGCGTGCGGAGCCGCGCCCTCGACTCGCCGCTGGCGATGAGAATGCAGTAGCTCTGCTCTCCGCCGCGTCCAATCCGCCCCCGAAGCTGGTGGAGTTGTGACAGCCCGAAGCGTTCCGCGTGCTCAACGACCATCACCGTTGCGTTTGGAACATCGATTCCGACCTCGATGACGGTCGTGGCGACGAGAACGTCCAGCTCCCCGGCGGCGAAATCGCGCATGACCCTGTCCTTCTCCTCGCCGGAGAGCTGGCCGTGGAGCAGCCCCAGACGCAAGCCGACGAATGTCTCACCCGCCAGGCGTTCGTATTCGGCAGTGGCCGCGCGCAGGTCGACCTTTTCGGACTCCTCGACGAGCGGGAAGACGATATATGCCTGCCGTCCGCGGGCGACCTCCTTGCGGATGAACTGGTAGATTCGGTCGCGGGCACGTTCTCCCGCCATCGAGGTCCGGACCGGTTTCCGCCCCGCCGGCCGCTCGTCGAGGATCGAGAGGTCCAGATCGCCGTAGAGTGTCAACGCGAGCGACCGGGGGATCGGCGTCGCAGACATGACGAGCAGATCGGGGTTCTCGCCCATGTCTGCGAGGGCAACGCGCTGACGCACGCCGAAACGGTGCTGCTCGTCGACGACGGCCAGACCCAGGCGCCTGAAGGCAACCGCATCCTGGATCAGGGCGTGTGTGCCGACGACGATGTGGGCGTTCCCGCTCGCCATGCTTTCGAGGACCTCGCGGCGCTCACGCGTCGGGAGCCCCCCGGTGAGCAGGGCGACGTTCACGGGCAGACCCTCGAGCAGCTTCGCGATGGTGCGTGCGTGCTGCTCGGCGAGGATTTCCGTCGGCGCCATGAGCGCGGCCTGGTAGCTGTTCTCCACGGCCAAAAGCATGGCAAAGAGCGCGACGACGGTCTTCCCGGAGCCGACATCGCCCTGCAGCAACCGGTGCATGCGCCGGGGAGAGGTCATGTCGGCGAATATTTCGGATATGGCGCGAGTCTGGGCGCGGGTCAGCTCGAACGGTAGCTGCCGATAGGCGGGCCTCACGAGGTCGTTCCTGCGCCGGAACGCGATGCCCGGCCGCGCCCGCGCGGCCCGCTCCCTGGCTCGCGCGTGGAGGAGCTGGAGGAAGAATAGCTCGTCGTAGGCGAGGCGGGTTCGCCCTCGTTCGGCATCGCTCAACGAGGCCGGCCGGTGCAGCAGCGCCAGCGCCTGGTCGAGTCGCGCGACGCCGGCACCCCGCCGCTGCGACTCGGGCAGCGGGTCCTCCCGGGCCACGTATTCGAGCAGCGCGTCCAGATGCGCGTCGATGAGCGAGCGGATCATCCGCTGGGAGAGTCCTTCGGTCGCCGGATAGATCGGCAGGACCTTTCCCGCGAGATTTCCCCCGCCCTGGTCGGCGCGGCCGAGATGGACGTACTCCCTCGGCTGGAGTTGCAGGCGGCGGCCGTGGAAATACCGCACGGGCCCGGTTATCAGGACGACGTCGCCCGTGTCGAATACCCGGTCGAGGAAGGGCTGACCCGG
>DATMSC010000437.1:0-1660 GCA_035565595.1 Longimicrobiales bacterium
GTGTCCGCACTGCCATGGCCATGTCGACGTCTTCGGTCGGGGTGGCGGTCGCCAGCTCGCTGACGACATGCACCTCGAGTTCCTGGGCGAAGTTCCGCTTGATCCGCGCGTGCGCCAGGGCGGCGATGAGGGTCAGCCGACGTCGATCATGGCGCCGGATACCCCCGCGGGCCGCGCGTTCCGCGAGATCGCGGAGCGGGTCGTGGCAGAGATCGGTCGGGCGGCCGCGCGGAGCTGAAACCGGCGGATGTCCTCGCCGGCGTCTCAACGTCAACAGACGACGGACCAGATGCCCCGTCCCATGCCCACGATTCCGGACGTCGACGCGCTGGCCGACCTCCCCGTGCACGTGGTCGTGCGCGATTTCCCCGAGACGCTGGCGGTATTCCGTCGGGAAGGGGTGGACGTCGCAGCCCTCGGAGGTGAAAGCGTCCGCGCGGCCGCGGCGGGTCGTGAGTCCGCCGGTGGACTGATCGAATCTCTCATGGCCGCACTGGCGTGGCGCGCGGCTCCGGGACGGACGGACGATCAGGCACCCCGGTGAACCGCGTCACGCTGCTCACCGATTTCGGCACCCGTGACGGCTACGTGGCTGCGGTCAAGGGTGTCCTGGCGAGCATGGCGCCGGGCGTCATCATCGACGATGCCGGACACGACGTCCCGCCGGGAGACGTGGAAGCCGCGGCGTGGGCGCTCGCGGCGTACTGGCAACTGTACCCACCGGAAACCGTTCACCTCGTCATCATCGACCCGGGTGTCGGCGGGGCACGGCGCCCGCTTGCGGCCCGGGTGCGCGACAGGTACTTCGTGGCACCGGACAACGGCGTCCTGACCCGGGTTCTGGCGGACACGACGGGCGCACGGATTGTCGAGATCCGGAACCGCGCAGCAATGCGCAGCACGGTCTCGCACACCTTTCACGGGCGAGACATCTTCGCCGGAGCTGCCGCGTGGCTGGCCCGTGGCGATGCGCTGGACGACCTCGGTCCATCCGCCACTGAGCCCCATCGATTCACACTTCCCGTGCCGAGGATCGGCCACGACGCCGTCGAAGGCGAGGTCGTGCATGTCGACCGGTACGGTAACCTCATCACGAACATCAGTGAGGCGTGGGCTCTCGGCGCGACGGAGATCACGCTCGGCGAGTGGCAGGTCGGCGCGGTGCGTCGCACCTACGCCGATGTCGCTCCTGGCGCACCTGTCGCCCTGATCGGGTCCGTCGGTTTGCTCGAGATCGCCGTTCGCGATGGTTGCGCAGCGGAAGTGCTGGGCGCCGGTCGCGGCACGCCAGTGTGTGTGCACCGTCGTTTGCCGGAATGATACTGAGGACCCGGTCGCGGGCTGTTCGGAGGCGGTGCGACGCGACCTTGCGATCAGGCTACGATGGTCGTCCGGATTTCTGGCGGGATGCGAAGCGTGTGTTCTACGGTGCAGTGCTCCGCCACTCGGAGTGCGGCGGCCCGCCGGTCGGCGGGAAGCTGTGGCCAGCGGATCCGCATATCGTATTCGCCGACACGATAGGGGTCGTCGACGTAATTCCAGTCCAGCTCGATCTCGAGGCCGTCCATTGAAAGGCCGGCCTGCATCGCCCAGGCAGCAATGACCGAGAGCGTGCAGGTCGCCAGCGATGCGGCGAGCATGTGAAGCGGCGAGAAGTCGA
>DATMSC010000438.1:0-2312 GCA_035565595.1 Longimicrobiales bacterium
GCTCACCGGCTGACCGAACGTGGCGGCCTCGACTGCCGCATCCGGCAGCACCCGCCGGAACGCCGCCACCGCGTCGCCGGCTCCCGCCGGTCCTGCCAGCACGGTGATCCGCGTCGATTCGCCGTCGCGCGACAGGCCAGGCAGCAGTGCCGCCGCTTCCTCCCAGTCTGCGGCAGCGTGCGTGGCCGTGGCTTCATCGAGGGCCAGTGCCACGTCGTCCGGGCGCTGGTATCTCGCCGCCAGCAGACGCGTCTCGCCGCCGGTCCTGATGAGCGAGATCCTCGTTGCCGCAGGCTCGCCTTCCAGCCTCCGGCGCAGCCGTGCTGCCGCGGCTTCGAACGCCGTGGCCCAGCCCTCCGGCGCCTGCATCTCGGCGGATGCGTCCAGCACGATGATCCAGTGGTCCGTCGCGCTCTCGCGGAGGTGCGGCCGGGCAAGTGCAAACGCGATCGACGCGAGCGCCAGGAGCTGTAGTGCGAGCAGGCGGTTGGGACGGGGTGGCTTCCACGCCGGGCGGGGTGGCGTCTCCTGCACGATACGACGCCAGAGGTGAACGCTCGGGACCCTGACCGTGCGCCGGTTCCGGTTGTGCAGCAGTGCGATCGGAACGGCAAGGAGGAGCAGCAGCAGCCAGAGCGGATTGGCGAAGGTCATCCCACGAGACCTGCGAGCCGCCAGTCGCGGGCGAGAACGCGTTCCACGTCGTCATCGGAACGGACGGCAAGGTATCGCCCCTGCCGTCCCAGGATCGACGCCCGCAGCTCGGAGCGCCACTCGTCGAGGGCGAGCCGGTAACGGGCATGGGCGCCGGCGTCCAGGTGGACCTCTACCTCGTTCGGCGATTCCGAATCCAGCAGCAGGACTTCGCCCTCACCCAACCTCTCAGGCTCCAGCTCTTCCGGCGCGAGCACCTGAACGGCGACGACTTCCTGCGACGCCGATCGCAGCGCGGCGAGCGCGTCGCCCACACCATCGACGAACCAGTCGCTGATCAGGAACGTCATCCCTTCGGTGCTGCCCATCCTGGCCAGACTCGCGCGCACTTCCCGCCTCAGATCCGTCGTGCCCGCACCCCGCAGGCGCTCGAGCCAGGCGAGGAGCGCGGGGACGGCGCGCGTCCCCTGGATCCTGGGGTGCCAGTGGACGCGTCCGCCCGAGAACGCACCGACCAGAACGCGGTCGCCGCCGGCGAGCCCGGCGTAGGCCAGCCCGGCAGCCAGCGCGCTCGCCATCCACAGCTTGGTGGGCGATCCGAACGCCATCGACGCGCTGGCATCGATCAGAACTGTCACCGAGAGCTGCTGGCCCGCGATGTACTGCCGGATGTAAGGGCGACCGAGGCGCGCGTAGAGGTGCGGATCGAGGTGTCGGGTGTCGTCGCCGAACTCGTAGGCGCGGTGGTCGGCGAACTCCAGTCCGCTTCCCAGCGCCCGGGAGCGGCGCTCGCCGACCCCAGTGGACGCCACCGCTCGCAGCGGGTTCAGCCGCGTTCGGCCGAGCTTCTGGAGCAGGGAGGCGGGAAGCAGCGTCATCGTGCTGCGGAGGCGGTGACGGAGTCGAACAGCTCCTCGAGCATCGTCGTCGCCGAAAGCCCCTCGGCGACACCCTCGAAATTGAGCTGGAAACGGTGGCGCAGCGCTGGGAGTAGCACCGCCCGCAGATCCTGGGTCCCTACGTGGAAACGCCCGTGCATGAGCGCGTGCGCCTTGGCTGCGAGGATCATCGCCTGCCCGCCCCGTGGCGTGACGCCGAACCGGATGTAGCGGCGTACCCTGTCGCTCGTGTCGCGCCCTTCCGGTTGCGTGGCGAGAACGAACCGGACGACAGCCCTCCGGACGTGCTCGGCGATCGGCACCGAGCGCGTGAGCGCCTGGAGGTGGAGCAGGTCGGCCGGAGTCAGGACCTGCGGCGCCCTCGCCTGCTCCGCGCCAGTGGTCCGATCGAGGATCGTGTCCAGCACCGCCTCCCGTGGATACGGCATCTCGACCTTGAAGAAGAAGCGGTCGATCTGCGCTTCCGGGAGCACGTACGTGCCTTCCATCTCGATCGGGTTCTGCGTGGCCAGGACGAAAAACGGCTTCGGCAGGGCGTGGACCTGGCCGGCGGCGGTGACGGTCCCCTCCTGCATCGCCTCGAGGAGCGCCGACTGTGTTTTCGGCGTTGCGCGGTTGATCTCGTCCGCGAGGACCAGCTCCGCGAAGATCGGCCCGGGCTGGAAGCGCGTGCCCATGATGCCGCGCTCGTCCTGCACCAGGACCATGGTACCTGTAACATCCGCGGGCATCAGATCGGGTGTGAACTGGATGCGGGAG
>DATMSC010000439.1:0-3368 GCA_035565595.1 Longimicrobiales bacterium
TCCCGCCGTACGTGGCGGCCGTCAGGTCGTCCCGCTTGACCCACAACTGCCGACCGCCGACCTCGATCGGCGCGATCGGCTGGACGGGAGTCGCGGTGGTCCCCAGCGACAGCCACGGCAGACGGCTGGCCGCTTCTGGAAAATGATCGAAGAGGCGGGGACGACGCGCTGACATTGGACCCATTGGCACAACCTAGCGCGCATGACGCCGTCCTAACAACACTGACCTTGAGCCGCGGGGGAGCCGCCGGACGCTCCGTGCGGGTAGCACACGCTGCTATCGTGCCGGAAGGGTGCCTGGTGCCACGGCGCAGCGCTTGGGGCGGCCGCCCCCGTTGCCCCCATCCCGGGCCGGCCGCCTCGCGAAATCAGTAGCCGAGCACAACCCTCGGACCCGGATCGCGTTTACCGTCCGGGGGAGTCGGAGCCGCGGGCCGCGGCCGCCCATTGCCAGGGGACGGCGATGTCTGTGTTTCCTGCACCCTGAGCACCGTGGTGCACCATATCTCGGCAGCCTTCGTCACCAGATCCTGTTCGGTGGCTCCCTCGAAGCTGGTCTGGACCGGATGGGGAAACGGCGTCGTCACGTCCCTGTCCGTCCCCGGATTCCGCTCGATGACCCGGTCCAGCCTCGCGTCGATCGCTATGCCCGAGTCGCCGTTCAGCCGGCGATCCCGCGTAGCCATGACCCGCCACGGACCCACTACGTGATATCCATTCGAGAACTCGATCACCGTCGTCAACTGCTGCCCATCCAGCGTGGCGCGACACGTCGCTATCCGCTCCCCGCTCTGCTGTGCGAACAGTCCCTGCACCGCGATCAGCAACCCGAGCACGGTCGATCCCGCCGCAATTCGCATCGCCCCCTCCCCAATCGTGCAAACGGCTGTGAAAACGCGCTCTGGCGAACCGCCGCCGAATACGAAAACTGCAAGAACAGGTCCCGCGCATGCGTGTTCATAGGCCATAACATGTTGCACCACATACGGATGTGGCTCCGACACCGGCTCGCCCTTTCCCTTGGGACCATGTCCGCAATGGCGTCGACGCCGGGATCGGGGGCCGTTTGGGCGAAGTCATGTACCGTGAAGGAATTGCAGGCCGCCATAGCGCAAGTTTCCGACCGAACGGTGTTTCGGCTGCGGACCGGACCGGGAATCCCCTTGTCTCCGTTCCGATTACGACGTTGCCGGTGTTGTGGCCCTTTTCATGCGCCCGGTTTCCGGCTCAGTCCCCGGTCGTGCCGATCCGGTTTTGATTCGTGGCGGCGCGTCTCCCGCGCGCATGTACATGATCGACAGGCGCCAGAAGCCGAGGTCCCGACGAAGGGTGACGCGCCATGAGACATGATTCTCGATTCGCAAGGCGTACGAAATCGATTCCTGCGCTCGACCGACACGCGTCCGTGGCCGCCGTGGTACCGCACTATCTCTGCGAAGAGTGGCTGGCGCATTGCCTGGATTCGCTCCTCTCGCAGACGCGGCCGCTGCAACGGATCATCGTGGTCGACGACGATTCCGCTGAGCCGCCGGTCGACATCGTCCGGCGATTTCCCGGGGTGACGCTCCTCACGGCGAGCGAAAACGTTGGACCGTATCGCCTGATCCAGGCCGTCGTCGAGCAGACGAGCTTCGATGCTTACCTGTTCGGCTACGCGGACGACTGGTCCGCGCGCGAGCGGCTGGAGACTCTGTTGGGCGAGGCGGAGCGGAGTGGTGCGGAGCTGGTCGGTAGCCAGGAGCTCCGCATCGACTGTGGCGAGGCGCATGCGTCCCAGGTCCGGTACCCGCTCGACGTCAATGCCGCGCTGGCGACGCAGCCGTCTGCGATCCCGCTGCTCTTTCGTTCATGTCTGGCGTCGCGCTCACTGCTCCAGCGTGTGGGAGGGCTCGCCGGGGTACGCACGAACGGCGACGCCGAGTTCCTGCGGCGGGCGATGCACGTGGCGAAGATTTCCAACGTTCCCGAGTTCCTCTACTTCCGTCGTAGCCGCGGGTGCGGACAGGTTGCGCGCGACGGCGGGTACGTTGCCGCCGGCGAGGATTTCCAGCAGCTCCTGTGGGAGCGAATGCGCACGAACGCGACGCGGATCGCGGCCGGGTCCGAGCCGGACCTCTCGCCGCTCGTTCGTGCGGCCCCCGTCCAGCTCGAGCACCTGTGCGGACCGCCGCTGAACGCTGTAGCCACCCGCCCGTCGGCTCGCGCCGTGGGCTCGCCGCTCCGCGCCGAGAATCGGGCAATTCCAGGGCTGGTGCAGGATCGCACTCCACCAGCTCCGGTCTTCGTGATCGGTGCTCCCCGTGCGTCGGTACACCTGCTGGCGTGGTCGCTGAGCCAGCATCCCAACCTGTCGGCGTCGCTCGACTCCGATTGGGTGGGCCGACTCGCGCTGAGCCTGCACACGACGGTGACGCCCCTCCTCCCCGAGACGACGGAGGTCGAGCCGGGGATGCCACCGATCGGTGGACCGCGGGCCCGTCCGGCGTCCGAGATCTGGGCCGAATTCGGCGAGACCGTCGACCGTCTGGTCGCGCCGGTACCGGGGAGGCGCTGGGTCGATGGTTCCCCGGACACCGTGTTCCACGTCTACGGGCTACGCCGCCTGTACCCGCATGCCCGGTTCATTCACGTAGTGCGCGAGGCCGCCGATACCGTCGAGTCGCTCATCGCCGGCAACGCGTCGGACGAGGCGTACCACACCGAGGCGTCAGCGCTGGAGTTCTGGCTGCGTGCGTCACAGGCCGGGCTCGACGCGGAGCGTGCCCTCGGCTCCGCGACAGTGCTCCGCGTCCGGCACCGGGACATGGTCCGCTCGCCCGAAGAGGTGATCCAGCGGTGCCTCGAGCACATCGGTGAGAACTACTGGCATGGCTGCACCTGGCCGCTCGTGAGTCTGGCCGCCGTTGACCCGGCCCGCACCGCCGAAGAAGCGGCTTCGGCTGACGACGTCGTGCACCGCCTGGAACAGGAGCTGCTGGCCGGCGCCGACCCCGATTTTCCCGGTCATCCGCAGGACCTGGCGAAACTCGCCCGCGACTTTGCCCGGCAGGACCGCGGCGAGCCGGTGTCGGTCGAAGCCTCGCCGACCCGGAGGCTGCGAGAAGCCATCATGGCCGCGGTACCCCGCGGCGGTGTCGTCCTGGTCGTCAGCCGCGGCGACGACGAGCTCCTCGATCTCGGTGACCGCGTGGCGTGGCACTTCCCGCGTGCCGAGTCCGGCGAATTCGCCGGCTACCACCCGGCCAACAGTGACGAGGCGATCGACCTGCTGGAGCGCCAGCGCGCGCTCGGCGCGGAGTACCTCGTCTTCCCCTCGACCGCGTTCTGGTGGCTCGACTTCTATCCCGAGTTCAGGCAGCACGTGGAAC
>DATMSC010000440.1:0-7661 GCA_035565595.1 Longimicrobiales bacterium
CCGTCTGGGCGGAGGGGGCTTCCCCGGAGAGGCGAGCGCTGATCGAGCACGCGCTGCGGAGCGCGGTGAAACGCGGCGATCCCGAGGCGCTGGAGATCCTGGGATACGGCAAGCCCGCTGCGGTGGTCATCGAGGACGTGCGTTTCGAACCTGGCCACGTGGAGATCGGCGGCCGTGTCACGATCGGGTTTTCGCTGCGGAGCGCTGACACGGTTCCCCAGAACGTGCTGGTGGATCTGGCCGTCCACTTCGTCAAGGCAGGTGGTCGCACCGCGCCGAAGGTCTTCAAGGTGAAACGCGTAGTGGTCCCGCCGGGCGGGCGGGTACCACTCCAGACGCGGGTATCGCTCGCGGTTCATACCACCCGCAAGCCACGGCCCGGCAGACACGCCGTCGACGTCCTCCTCAACGGCGAGCGTCGACGTCTGGGCGCCTTCGAGGTCGAGTCACCCGCCTCGTGATGCGGTGGCGAGGTGGGCGAACCTCCCTCGTGCCGGAGGGTGCCGCCACACTTCAGCCCGTCACGCGTCCTCGACCACGACGGCGGTGCCGTAGCAGAGCATCTCCGACGCCGTCGTCATCACCATCGAAGTGCTGAACCGGGTGCCGACGATGGCGTTCGCGCCGAGCCGCTCGGCCTCCGCGATCATTCTGTCCACCGCCTGCTCGCGGGCTTCTGCCATGAGCTTGGTGTACTCGCGGATCTCGCCGCCCGCGATCCCCCGCAGGAATGCGCCGATGTCCCGCCCCACGTGGCGCGTTCGGATCGTGTTGCCCCGTACCAGGCCGAGCACCCGCACGACCCGCTTGCCGGGGAGCTCGTCCGTCGTCGCGATGATCATATTTCGATGTCCTTGTAAGGTGAGTCCTTCCACTCGCGGTACTGCTCGTACGCGTATCCCGCCGCGATCATCACCGCGCCGATCGTAAACGCCGTGGCCGCGAGATACGGCCACGACAGCTCGCGGGCGCGGTACCACTCCACCACGGCCATCGCGATCCAGATGGCCGTACCCGCCAGTACCAGGAGCCACCCGATCGGCTTGTTGATGCGCCGATTGACGCGTTCCCACACGGAACGATCCGCTCGCCCTGTCATGTTCGCCCGCATGGCGTCCCCCATGGTTCGAATCAGCGCCAGCTCGCGGGCACACTCGGTGCACGCCGTGAGGTGCTTCTCCAGCTCGAGCGCCTGGTCCGGCGGGAGCTCGCCATCCGCGTACGCGCTGATCAGCTCAACGGGATGTGTGTTCATCGACCGCCTCCAACCGGATGCTTCATGACCGGGCGTCCTCGCGCGTGAATCCGAGCGCCGCCAGCTCGCGTTTCAGTGCGGCCCGCGCGTGGTAGAGTCTGCTCGCGACAGTGCCCCTCGGGACGCCCAGCGCCGTGGCGATCTCGGCGTAGCTGAGCCCGTCCATTTCCTTGAGCACCAGAACGCTCCGGTGCTCGGCCGGGAGTCGGGCGAGGGCGGCGTGCACCATGTTGGCCAGTTGCTCGCGCGCGACGCTTTCCAGCGCCGGCGCTTCCGCCCAGCCCACCTCGGTCTCGGTCGCGGCCGTCCACCGCTCCGCCCTGGCCGCGGCTGACTTGAGCCGATCCAGGCAGACGTTCCGCAGGATCGTCCGGAACCAGGCGCCGAAGGAACTCCCTGCCGCCAGCCGGTCCAGCCGCGTGTACGCTCTCACGAAAGCTTCCTGCACGGCGTCGGCGGCATCGTCCCGGTCGCCGAGGAGTCCGGCGGCGATGGCCAGCGCCGCCCGCTCGTGGTGCCGCACCAGCGGCTCGAAGGCCGCCGTGCTTCCCGCCAGACAGCGGCGGATCAGGTCCCATTCGGCTTCGCTGTTCACGACCGTATAACGAGTGAGCTGGCGGAATTGTTCACTCGCAGGCACGACCCCGATCGAGACCCGGGTGTTGGCTGACGGGGCAGGACGAGGCATAAACGGGGCTGCGCGGACCCGGCGCACGAGTGAATCGGGGGGATCGGCGAGGCGCGGTCGAGCCTCGGAGCGCGCACGAGCGCTCCGGCCGCTGCCGGGACAGTCTTCAACCGGCGTCGTATCGCTTCGGTCGAGCCGGGCATGAAAACGGCGGCGCGGTGGAAGCACCGCGCCGCCTTCGCCGTCCCGGTGTTGCCGCGAGCGCCTCGACCTCGCGACGCACTACCGACCACTCCTCGAGTGGGAGGTCCGAGCCTCAGCGCGCGATGCGGTGCGCGTACGGCGTTCCCCCAATCATCCAGGCGTTGTCGACCGATGATCCGCCGATCGCTCTGATGGTGAAGAACTGGTGGTCCAGGGCCTCGACGGGATACGCCGTTCCGCCATCGTAGTGCCAGATCGTGATCTCGCTGGCACCGCCCTCCAGACCGATCCAGACGAAGTTGGGATCAGGTGCCCACACGGTGTTCACGTTGGAGGGGTACACGCTGCTGAACTGATCGGCGTACATGTCCTCCCAGCTTTCACCGCCATCGGTGGTGCGCAGGATCGTGCCGTTTTCGCCTACGGCCCAGGCATCCGCTTCCGACAGCACCCAGATGTCGAGGAGGCGAGGCAGGTTGCCATCCGGAGACGCCCAGCTCCAGGTCGAGCCATTCCACCGGAAGACCCTCGCGTCGCCGAATTCGTCCTGGCTTCCGGCGATCCAGATGTTCGAGGCCGAAGTGCCGTGGATCCGGGTCATCCTGGCATCGGAGCTGACGTAGCCACCGGACGTTTCCGCCCAATCCGTCCAGTCGTCACCGTCCCGTTGCGAAACGTACACCCGGGTAGTGTCGTTGGCGTTGCCATCCCCGTTCACTGCAACGACGTAGACGGACTGGCCGTCCGGGGTGCCCCACACTCCGTATACGCGCGCGCCCGATACGATACCGGTGTTCCGGAGCTCCCAGTCGGCCCCGTCCCAGTGCCAGACGTTGGTGTTCGTCCCTACCGCCCAGACGTTGTTCAGGTCTGAGGCCCACACGCCGTGCAGCTCACCGGAGGCCGCGGACAACGTGTCGCTGGACCACGTATCTCCGTCGGTGGTAGTCATCACGACGGCTTTTCCGCCAATCGTCCCGACCGCCACCGCTTCATCCTTCGTGATCCCCCACAGGTCGTTCCAGCTCCCTACCGCGAAGTTGCGAAGGAACATGCGCAACGCGGCCGTCAACACACAGGTGACGCTGCAAGCGTCGGGTGGGAGCGGACGAATCTCTGGGGTTCGGTACGGCGCTGGCGATGCTCGCGGGCCACAATTCCATGATCTGAATGGGACCCGCAAGGACAAAATCGCGGACTTCCACCGCCGTGGAACGCGCCGCTACTGAGCCGTCAGCGAGCTGAGGTACGCGACCACATCGCGGATCTGGCTCGGTGTGAGGAACTGCTGCATGGCGGGCATGGCCGACGGCCCTCCGGCGCCGTACCCCGGCGCGAGGACGGCGCTCGGGTCGACGAGCGATTGGAGGATCGCTCTCCGGTCCAGGCGCGAGCCGACGCCTGCCAGGTCGGGTCCGACGTCCGAGCCCGCCCCGGTGCCCACCGTGTGGCACTGCATGCAGCGGGCGTCGGTGTTCTGGAGCACGATTTGCCGGCCACGCTGCACACTCCCGCCGTAGAGCGTCTCGCGGAACGCCTCGACCGCGTCCCCCTGCGGCTTCGCGGCCTGGTAGCGGGCGAGGGCGTCTTCGAGCGCGGGGGTCTGCGCGGCTTCGATCGCCTCGATCACATCGAGGTGAAGCTCCGGGGCGAGCTCTCCGTTGATGATCGCGTCGAGCTGCGCGGCGAGGACCAGTTCGGCATCCGGTCCTCCGAGCTGGCCGAGGGCCGCGAGCGCGGCCTGCTGCTCGGTGGCGGTGGTACGGCCGAGGACTGAAGCGAGCAGTTCGGCCGTGGTCGTGGCTGGCAGCCCGAGCGACGGCACGAGCGAAAGCGCGTTCATGCGCACGTTCGGCGAACTGTCGGCGAGGGCGATCCTCATGGCCGCTTCGTCGTGGCCGCCGATGGCGTGCAGCGCGTCCAGCGCGGCGACGCGGACGCGGGGCGCGGCGTCGTTCTGGAGCGCGGCGAGGAGTGGCTGCGCGGCCTCTCCGAGACGGAGCCGGCCGGCGGCGTTGGCCACCGCGACACGCACGTCTTCGTCGGCGTCGGCGAGGAGCGGGTCGATGAGGGGGCCGAGCGCGGCGCGGGCGATGGACGTGTCGCGCTGGACCGGGCCGTGGTAGTAGCCGTCGACGCGGTCGACAAGCGAGGGATCGGGCCAGACGCCGAGCGCGGCCAGCGCCTCGACGCGCAGCTCCGCAGCCGCGTCCGTCCGCAGCGCGTACGCCGCCACCCTCCTCGCAGAGGCCTCGGCCCCCTCCCGGTGATTGGCGTTGATGGCGCGGCGGATGAGCGCCGGTTCGGTCGAGCGGGTGGTTTCGAGGAGCGCGCCCAGCGCCGGGAAAGCGGCCGGGATCCCGCCGTCGTCGTTGATGGCCCGGGCGGCTTCCGTGACGACGTATTCATCGGCATCCGCCAGGAACGCAGCCACGCCCGGATGCTTCATGCGCCGGAGCGCGACGACGGCGGCGATCCGGACCGCGCGGGACGGGTGCTCCGCGAGCTCGGTGAGCGCGTCGGCGTTGCCGATCCTGGCGAGGGCGAGGGAGCCGGCGTGGCGGAGGTAGACGTCGCGGTCGTCGTTCGCCTCGAGCATGGTAATGAGGTGCTGGACGGCCGGTGCGTGGCCGATCCGGCCGAGCGCTTCGGCGGCGAAGAACCGGACGCGCTCGGAGTCGTCGGCGAGGAGCGGGACGATCCGGTCCGCGGCGGGGGCGTAGCGGATGTCGCCGAGGAGCTTCGCGGACTGCGCCCGGATCTCGGCGTCGTCGTCGCCGAGGAGATCGACGATGGGCGCTGCGTACGAGGCGTTGCGCCGGGCGAGCTGGCCGATCCCCCAGATGCCGTGGATGCGGGCCAGCTGGTGCTCGCGCTGCTGGGTGGCGGCGAGGAGCGTTTCAGCATCGCCGCGGGCGGCCAGCTCGTATTGCGCCTTGAGCCGCACGCGCATGTCGGCGTGGCGGAGCAGCCCGAGCAGCTCAGCGCCGGTCCACCGCCCGAAATCCGAGGCCAGGATCTGCTGCGTTTCGACGCGCAACGGTGAGCCAGCGCCGGTGGGGGAGTCGAGCTTCCATATGCGCCCGGCGCCCTTGGAGTCGTAGCCGGAGATCCAGTCGCCGAAATAGAGGGCGCCGTCGGGCCCGAAGTCCATCCCGGTAGTGGTCAGACCCTGGAGCACGACCGTATCGCGGGCCAGCTCGAACCCCGCGCCGCTCGGCCGGAGCTGGAACGCGTGGATGCGTGACGACGAGCCCGTGCCCGTGAACGCCGACACGAAGAAGTGGTTCGCCCAGCGTTCGTCCAGCGCCGTGCCGGGATTGTAGACGAGGCCTGCGGGTCCCGAGTGGTAGGCCGCGACGGGTGGGAGGATGTACGCTGCCTGCCCTTCGAAATGGGGCTCGAAGAGGCGCTCCGTCATCCAGACGTGATAGCCGTTGTTGTCCGGGTCGCTGTACTTCCCGAACTGCCAGTTCACGCGCCAGCCGCTGTCGGAGCCCTCGACGATGTAGACGAGCCGCTCGGTTTCGCCCTGGTGATCGCCGTCGTTGTCGACGCTGATCATGTTGCCGTATTCGTCGAAGGCGAACTCGTGGGCGTTGCGGAGCCCTGCGGCGAAGACCTCGAACCCGCTGCCGTCCGGCTCGGCGCGAAGGATTGCGCCCTGGTAGGGATACGCCCACCGGTTCCCTTCGCGGTCCACCGTGTTGACGCCCATGTCGCCGATAGACCAGTAGATGCGCCCGTCCGGCCCGTTCACGGCGCCGGACATCCCGTGACCGGCGTAGCTGGGGTGGATCCCGTACCCCCCGCTCACCACCCGGGATTCGTCGATGAGGCCGTCGCCGTCGATGTCGCGGAGACGGAGCATCTCGGGCGCCGCTCCGACGTAGACGTCGCCATCACGCACGAGGATTGCGCCGGCCACGTCGCTGATTTCGGAGTTGAAACCCTCGTACATGATCTGGGCGAGATCCGCGGTTCCATCGCCATCGGTGTCGAGGACGCGGGCCAGGCGTTCGGTTTCCACGGTGAGGTCGCGCCAGTCCCGGAGGCCATCCTCGTTGAGGTCTTCGACCCAGTCGTTCTCTTCGCTCAGCTCCGGGGCGAGGACGGCGCGGACGTGATCGCGGAAGTCGTCGGTGGTCTGCATCGCGAGCGCCGGGATGCGCCAGTCGGCGTGTCGGCGGATGTCGAGGGGGCTCCCCTTGCGGCTCGAGTAGGTGACGAAGACCTGCCCATACTCATCCACGACGAGGGCGACGGGGTCCTCGACGATCTCCTCGGATGCCCAGAGAGACAATTCGAGCCCCGGCGCGACGCGCACCGACGGTGCACTCCCGGGCTCCTCGCCGGTGCCGGAGAGCGTCGCAACCCGGCGGATCTCGCCGGCCAGCGCTTCCACGGGGATGGGTTGCGGCGCCGGCGGAGCGGAGAAATCGTCGGGCATGCTGCTTTCAGCGAAACACGCCGCTATCGACAGCAGCGAAACTCCGAGCAATATTGCACGGCTCACGAAGCAGACTCCACACTCATTGGCCCGACTCGTGGGCGCGGCGCGGCCGGGCGCGACGGCGAGCCCGGCCCCGACACGCCTGGCGCCCGTTCTCGTGCTGGCCGGTGCGCCCGCGGGATCCGGGAATCCCGGGGCGACGGGCCCGCCGGCTCGCGCCGGGACCGCCCGGCCACGGGTGAACGCCTGTGTTTACCGGTTGGATGCAGGAAAGGAACGTAGCCCGGTCACGATGACGTCGCAAGGAAATGACGGTGTCGGATCCGGCCCGCGGCGCGACCCGGAGCGGGTGCCACCGGAAGTCGCCCGGGCGGTCGCCAGAGGGCTGATCGCGGTCCTGGTCCTGGCCGCGCTGATCGTCATCGGCTCGCGCAATCTGGCCCACTTCGATGCGGCGCTGGTGGCGTACACAGCCTCCATCCTCTTCGCGACGTTCGGCCTCACATACCGCTACAGCATGTGGCTGTCGCGTCCGCCGACGCGGCTCTACTGGCGCCGCGGCTGGGCGGAGGCGTTTCGTCGCGGGCTCCGGCTCCGCAACCTGGGAGTCGGGGTACGGCGCTTCGCGAGCGAGATCCTGGCCAACCGCTTCATCGTGCGGCGGGACCGGCTCCGGGGCTACGCGCACTTCCTGATCATGTGGGGGTGCATCCTCGCGGTCGCCATCACCTTCCCGCTCGTCTTCGGGTGGTTCTATTTCGAGTCCTCGCCCGGCGGTGCGGAAGCGTACCGCGTCGTGGTGTTCGGCTTCCCGGTGGCGACGATGCGCATCCACTCGTTCGTCGCTTTCGCGGTCTTCCACGGGCTGGTGTGGGCGTCGTTCCTGGTGATCGCGGGCGTGATGCTGGCGATGCGCCGGCGCATGCGCGACCGGGGCGCAGCGTCGGTCCAGACGTTCACCGAGGACTTCCTCCCGTTGGCGCTCCTCTTCGCCGTGAGCCTGACGGGGCTGATGCTCACGGCGAGCAACGAGTGGCTGGCGGGATATGCCTTCAGCTTCATCGCGATCCTGCACGCCATCACCGTCATCGCGACGTTCATCTGGCTGCCGTTCGGGAAGT
>DATMSC010000441.1:0-3531 GCA_035565595.1 Longimicrobiales bacterium
GGCGTCCCACCTGGCACGGTGGTGGCCGACAAGACCGGGACGCTCGGGCCGCTGACTCACGACGCCGGGATCATCACCCTCCCGGGCGGGCTGGGAGACGTGGTGCTCGTCGTGCTGGTGAGATCGAACGCGCCGGTCGCGGCGCGGGAGCGGATCATTGCAGCGGCGGCGAGGGCCGTGTGGGAGCACGCTACGGCCGATGCGCGCACCGTGCCCGCGCCATGAATCGCGATGATCAGCGTGGGCGCTGTTTCTGCGGAAAGAGAAGGATAGGCCCCGGCGGTGCGCCCGTCGTGCGCGGCGCGGACGAGCGCGGGCCGTCGATCAGCGTCGGCCCAGTGTCACCGTGAATGAGATCTCCTCACCGTTCCTCAGCACCACGACGGTGACGGTATCGCCCGGGCGGTGCGCGGCGAGAGCATCGCTCAGCCCCTGGAGGTCGGCGACCTCGAAGTCGCCGAATCGGATGATGATGTCGCCACCGCGGATCCCGGCCACTTCCGCCGGCGATCCACCACCGACGCCGCTCAGGAGCACGCCCTTCGCGACAGGCGTGAAGTCCGGTATCGAGCCGAGGTATGCGTCGAAAGTCGTGCCTCCGGTGATCGGCTGACCCGCTCCGCGCTGGAGGGTGAGCGGGGCATGCCGGTCGGCCACCAGCCGCACCACCCGCTCGACGATGTCGGCCACGGTCTCGAGTCCCTCGTAATCGACCCGGTCCCACGTGTCGGAGGGCCGGTGGTAGTCCTCGTGCACGTTCGTGAAGAAGTGGAGGACCGGGATGTCACGGGCGTAGAACGACGTGTGGTCGCTCGGGCCGTACCCGCTCGGATCCGTGGCCAGTTCAGGTCCCCCGGGACCCACCGCATCGGCGAGGATGCTTTCCCACTCGGCTGCGGTCCCGGTGCCATAGACGATGAGCGGGCCCGCACCGAGCCGGCCCACCATGTCCAGGTTGACCATGGCGCGTACCCGCTCGAGCGGCAGCGGCGGCTCGTTCACGAAGCGGCTCGAGCCGAGGAGGCCGAGCTCTTCACCGGTGAAGGTGACGAACATGACTGACCCGGCCGGACGGGGCCCCGTCGCGAGCGCCTCGGCAATCCGGAGCAGCGCCGCCACGCCGGACGCGTTGTCATCCGCGCCGTGATGGACACCGCCGCTGCCAGCGGGCGCCATGGAGCCGTATGATCCGGTGCCGAGGTGATCGTGATGGGCGCCGATGATGACGACGTCGTTGCGTCGGACCGGGTCGTCCCCGAGCAACACGCCGGCGACGTTCCGACCGGAGACGGCCGGACCGTGGGGGTCGAGCGCGGTCGTCCCGAAAACTTCCTGGAAGTACGAACCGTTGTACGCCGGGACGACGCCCAGGCGTTCGAACTCCCGTGCCACGTACTCCGCCGTGCAGGCCTCACCGGGCGTGCCCGTGAGGCGCCCCTCGAGCGCCGGGTCGGCCAGATAGCGCACCGCCGCCCGGGGTTGCAACTCGTCGCCGGCGATCGCGACGGGATCGGGACAGGCGAGCGCCGCGGGCTGGGCTGCCAGCGTGGCTGCGCTGGCGAGGGCCGTGATCAACGCCAGGGAATACGACGCCCAACGGGTTCGCCGGGCCAGCGAGGGCGCCAGCTCCGGCGTCGAGCCATGATCGACGGCCACCGGTCGGACTCTACCGCGGCCGTCGGCGCGGGGACGCCGCGCGGGCGTCATCGGCGGGGCCGGCCGCTGACGAGATCGACGATCGCGTCGAATTGCTCCCGCTGGCGGTGGAGCCTGTACCAGAGGAAGAACGCGGCGCCGGCGAGGACGTGTACGGTGATCCCGGCCGGTATCCACCAGAGGTAGAGCGGCAACCCGAGCACGGTGAGCGCAATGGCCACGGCGAGAACGGTCGTGAGCCAGCGGCTCATCATCCGCCGCGATTCTTCGGGCGAGCGGCTCGCGATCGCATCGACGAGCTGTTTCTGCGCCCAGCTTGCGTCCGGCCCGAGCTGCTGTTTGACTCGCTGCTTCCGAAGCTGCGGTGGTTCACGACCCGGGCGGAATCCCCTGATCGGCGGCTGCTGACCCTGCCTCGCCTTCCGTTGTCTCCCCATGCAATCACCTGCGTTGCCGTACGCGGACCGTTGCGGTCCGGCACCTGTCGTTCGAAATCCCCGCCCCCGGCCGGAGGCGTGGCGGCTGCCGTACTGAGCGCACGGACGCGATTGCCGACGCCTTGCGCAATCCCCGCGCCGCCCGGCGGACCCCTGGCCCGACCGATGGCGACTCGCACCGATCCGTGCTCATCGTTATGATGTGGGAGGACGCGCTGCCGCGCGACATGCGCGCCGGTGAACGCGCCAACCCACAAGATATCACGAGACGCCACGGTACGAGAAATCGCCCCGCCAGCGCGTGTCCCGTGCGTTGCCGCGGAGGGTGTGCCTGGCGCCGTGGCTCCCCGATTCCGGACGTATGAAGATGTCTGTGCCCGCTCTCCGATCCGCCACGATCACCGCCGGCTTCCTCGTGCTCGCCGTTGCCATGTTGCCCGACCAGCTCGCGGCGCAGGGCACGCGCGAGGACCCCACGGACTTCCAGGCGTGGTTCGCAACGAGCCTGACCTTCGATTTGCCGGACCGGTGGGAAGCCGGGCTCAAGTACCGCGTGCGCCTGATCGATGACGCTTCCACGTATCGTGGATCCTACCTGTACGCCGATCTGAGCCGCCGGTGGACGGACATGCTTTCCACAATGGTCGAGTACCGCCTAGCGCTGGTCGACCGTGGCACGTACCACCGGTACGCAGCCGGCGCCGAGGCGCGATACGACCTCACGGACGCACTGCAGGTCCGGGGGCGGGTGATCGGCCAGTACCAGCGGCAGAACTTCGACGACGGGCCGGTCGGGTCCACAGACTCCGATTTCCTGTTGCGGACGCGGCTGATCGCGCGTTACGACCTCTCCGATGCCTTCATGGCGTACGCATCGACGGAGCCGTACTTCACTTTCGAGGAGGACGAGTACTTCATCGACAACGTGCGCAACACGGTGGGGCTGCGGTGGGAGTTCCGGCCGGATCAGCAGCTCGAAATCTCCTACATCTACCGGCCTGACTATGCCCGCAGTTACAACCGGACGTTCCACATCATCAGCGTCGAGGCGGGATTCACTGTAGATCCGTTCTGAGTGGTGGCGGTGTGGCGCCGTTGTTCCCGTGCAGGCGGGAATGCATCGCGCCCTCGCAGGGATGACGAACCCTTATCCGTCGTTCCCGCGCACGCGGGAACCCCGATGTCCTGCGTAATCGCGTGGGAGAGCATCGCGCCCTCGCAGGGATCCCCGCCTTCGCGGGGATGACGGGCAATTATGACGGTGTCGCGCCCTCGCAGGGATCCCCGCTGTTGCGGGATGACGTACCCCTGATCCGTCGTTCCCGCGCACGCGGGAACCCCGATGTCCTGCGTAATCGCACGGGAAAAGCGTTGCGCCCTCGCAGGGATCCCCGCCTTCGCGGGGATGACGGGCAATTATGACGGCGTTGCGCCCTCG
>DATMSC010000442.1:0-5343 GCA_035565595.1 Longimicrobiales bacterium
GCCATGATGACCTCGATCTGCGGGTGCACGCGGAGCAGCGTCTGCGCCTCGGTGAACGCGCGGTCGCGGTCGCCATCGCTCGGCTGGATGGCGACCAGCCGGAGGTCGGGATACCGGTCGGCGATCCGCTCTTCGATGTAGCGGATCCACTCATTCTGGTTGGCCGCGCTCAGACTCGCCGTGATGATCGCGAAGTCGCCAGCGCCTTCCATGATCCGGGCGGCCTCGTCGGCGAGAGTGTAGCCGATCCCCTGCGGCGTCGCCTGGTTGACCAGGAAGTCGCGGGCGTCGGGCTCGGCGTCGGCGTCCCACGTCAGCACGTGGATGCCGCGCTCCCTCGCCCGGCGGAGCACCGAGGAGATGGCGACCCGGTTTTCGACGCTCACGGCGATGACGTCGACACCGCGGGTGATCCACGCCTCGACGACCTCGTTCTGGCGCGCCGGATCGAGGTCGGTCGGCCCGTCCCACAGCAGCGTCACGCCCAGCTCACGCGCGGCTTCCTCGGCGCCGCCGCGGGCGCTGATGAAGTATGGGTCGCCCCGGGCCTTCGGCATCATGGCGACGACCGGCGCGCCGTCCGGGCTCGACATCGCCTGGCCGGCGACGGCGGCGCCCACCCCGGCCCGCCCGATCGACCGCACGAGCATCCAGTTGCTGCTCGCCACGATCAGGGCAGCGGCGAGGATGACGCCACTGATGATTGCAACCTGAGAGTTCCGCATCTCGAACTCCTCCCCATCGAGTGAGGGTTGCGGTATCGCGGCGGCGCCGCGGTACAGTCGATCCACCAGCACGGTCCCGACCAGGAGCAGCCCGGTGAGGACGCCGGCCAGCTCGGCGGGCTGCCCGCTCAGCCGCAGCCCGTTCTGCAGGATGACGATGCTGAACAGGCCCAGGACGGTGCCGAGCGCGGTGCCTCGCCCGCCGAATATCGAAGCGCCGCCCAGCACGACGGCGGTGATGGCGGTCAGCTCGAACCCGGTACCGGCGTCGGACTTGGCCTGCCCGAGATACGCGACGTAGATGACGGCCGCCACACTGGAGACCAGACCGGAGAGCAGGTAGGTGAACGCGACTCGCCGGCCGACCGGGATCCCGGCGTGCCGCGCGCCCTCCGCCGAGTGGCCGATCGCGTAGAGCGCGCGGCCGTAGCTCGTGCGGTGCAGCCACCACCAGAGCCCCGCGACCGCCGGGATCAGCACCAGGAGCTGCGTCGGGATCACGCCACCGATGTAGCCCTGGCCGAGGAAGAGGAACCCGTCGGAGAACCCCGAGTAGTTGTCGATCCCCCGGGTGAGCCCTTCGGCGATGCCGCGGAATAGGGAGAAGGTGCCGAGCGTCACGATCAGCGGCGGGAAGCTCAGCCGCGCGATCATGAACGCGTTCAGCGCGCCGCCCAGCAGCCCGACGACGAGCGCCGCGGCTATGGCGCCGCCGATGGGCACCCCCGCGTCGCGCCAGAGCGCGCCCAGCACGACCGCGGCGAGCGCCATCATCGAGCCCACGGATAGGTCGATCCCGCCGGTAATGATGATCGGCGTCATCGCCAGCGCGAGGAGCCCGATCACCACGGCGAGGCGAGTGATCTCGAAGGCGTTCTCCGCAGTCAGGAAGTTGACGCCGACGACGCCGAAGACCAGGCACTCGAGGGCGATGACACCGAGGAGCACCCACTCGTTGTTCGGGAAGAGCCGGGCGCGCCACGGCTCCCGCGTCTCAACGGGCTTCGGCCCGTACGCCACCGACGTGCTCTCCATACCGCTCCATGCGCCCGAGCACGACTTCAGTGCCCAGCGCCGCGAGGATGATCGCGCCCTGGATCGCCCGCTCCCAGAACGGATTGATACCGAGGAAGGTGAGCGCCGTACCGATCGTGCCGAGCAGCGCCACGCCGATGAGCGTGCCGACCATACGCCCTCGCCCGCCCGTGATCGCAGTGCCGCCGACCACGACCGCCGCGATCGCCTCGAGCTCGAGACCGAGCCCCAGGTTCGCCGGCACCGCCGAGAAGCGGATCGCGTTGAGTAGCGCCGCAAGGCCGACCAGCCCGCCCATCACGACGAAGACGCCGAAGATGACGACGCGTGGCTCGATGCCGGCGAGCCTCGCCGCTTCAGCATCCGACCCGACCGCGTAGATGGCGCGCCCGGCCCGCAGATTCGAGAGCATCCAACCGAAGACGGCCAGCACCGCCAGCGCGATGAACACGATGAGCCACTGCGCCACCGTCTGGCCCAGGCCGAACCATTGGAAGTTGGGCGGCAGCTCCTGCACCCACGCGCCCTGCGTCACCCAGCGCAGCGCGTCGCGCCACGCCACCATCATCCCCAGCGTCACGATGATCGACGGCAGCCGCAGCCACCCGATCAGCAGACCGTTGAGCGCACCCATCGCCGCACCGGTGAGGACGACCGTCGGGAGCAGCAAAGGGATAGGCAGACCGGCCTTTGCCAGCACGCCTGCCGCCACACTGCACGCCGCGAAGAGCGACGCGACGGAGATGTCGATCTCGCCGGCGAGGATGATCAGCGTCATCCCGACGGCGGTGATCAGGAGCGCCACATTGTTGAGCACCAGGTCGCGGAGGTTGGCGGCGCTGAAGAAACCCGGCGCCACCACGGCGACGACGGCGAGCAGCGCCGCGAACGCGATCGCCGGCGCCAGCTCGCGCCTGTAGCCACGTACTCCCCGGAGCGCGCTCATGACGCCTCCGCCGGCGCGGCCTCGGCGTTGCCCGATCCGTGCCCCAACGCGAGGGCGAGAATCGATTCCTGCGTGGCGTCGGACCTGTTCACGACGCCGACGATCGTCCCGGCATGCATCACCGCGATGCGGTCGCTCATCCCCAGGATCTCCGGCAACTCCGAAGAGATCATCAGGATCGCGACGCCCTCCGCCGCGAGATCGGCGATGATGGAGTGGATCTCGGCTTTGGCGCCCACGTCCACGCCCTGGGTCGGGTCGTCGAGGATCAGAAGCGATGGGCGCGTCAGCAGCCATCGGCTGAGCGCCACTTTCTGCTGGTTCCCGCCCGAGAGGGTGGACACGGCCGAGTGGATTGAGGGAGTACGGATCCGCAGCCGGTTCGTGAAGTCGACCGCAGCGTCGCGTTCCTGTGCGGTGTCGAGCACACCCAGGTGGGACAGCCGGTCCAGCGACGCGAGCGTGATGTTCGCGCCAATGGCCATTTCGAGGACGACGCCGTGCCGACGCCTGTCCTCGGGGACGTACGCGATCCCATGGGCGATCGCCTGCGATGGCGTCGTGATCCGGAGCGGGCAGCCGCGGAGTCGGATCTCGCCCCGGTCAGCCGGGTCGAGCCCGAAGATCGTGCGGGCCAGCTCCGTCCGCCCTGCGCCAACAAGCCCTGCCAGACCGACGATCTCACCGGCGCGGACTGTGAGGTCGACATCGTGCACGCCGTTCAGGGTGCACCCCAGGCCGCGTAGCTCCAGGATCGTTTCGCCGGAGTCTGTGTGGCCGGCTTTCGACGGGTAGACCGCCGACAGCTCGCGACCCACCATCATCCGGATCAGGTCGGCATTCGCGGCCTCGGAAATCGCCCGGGTGCCGACGGTACGACCGTCGCGGAGCACAGTCACGCGGTCGGCGATGAGGCGCAGCTCCTCGAGCCGGTGCGAGATGTAGATCACGCCGACACCGTGCCCGCGCAGATCGTGAATCACGCGGAAGAGGCGGCGGGCATCCTCTTCCGAGAGCGATGCGGTGGGTTCGTCGAGGATCAGGACCCTGGCATCCGCGCCGAGCGCCCGGGCGATCTCGACGAGCTGCTGTTCCGGCATGGACAGCTCGCCGGCCTCCGCGTCAGGATCGATGTGCGCGCCGATCCTGCCGAGCAGTTCCTGCGCGCGGCGGCGTCGGCCGCGCCAGTCGACCCGCCCCCATTGCTTCGGCGGTTCCAGCACCAGCGCGATATTCTCCGCCACGGAGAGCTCGGCGAAGAGCGCCGGTTGCTGGTAGATGGCCGCGATGCCGAGCGCCCTCGCCCGCGCGGGCGAGTTGTGCGTGATGGGAGCACCGTCCAGCTCGACGACGCCGTCGTCCGGCTGCACCGCGCCGGTGATGATCCGGATCAGTGTCGACTTGCCGGCGCCGTTCTCACCGATCAACGCGTGCACCTCGCCGGCGCGCAGCTCGAAGGTGGCGGCGCTCAGAGCCTGCACGCCGGCAAACGACTTGCTCACACCGATCGCGCGCAGGAGAACCCGGCCCATGGCGTCAGTCGAGATGGAACACCTCGCGCAGCTCGATGCTCACGGGGCTGTCGTCGGGGTTGGACGGCATGATCTCGCGCATGTGCCGCCACCAGCGCCGGCACTCGGGGGTGTCCGCGATGGCGGCCCAGCGTGCCTCATCTTCGATCTCGACGAAAGCGAACAGGCTGCAGTCGTTTTCGTCGAGGAAGATCGAATAGTTCGACACGCCGTGCGCCTCGAGCACGCGCGCGAGATCGTCGGGGATTGGGTTGTGCCGGCGCTCGTATTCGGCTTCCTGGCCGCGATGCACCGACATTCGGAAAGCCTTGCGCATACGAAGCCAATGTCGCTGGCCGCGGGGACGGCGCGGAAACCATGCGGCGCCGTGCCCGTGGCATCGCTCGTGAAGGCGGGACGACCGGCGGCGCGCGGCGCCGCCACGCGGCACGCACGCCAGGCCGATGCCGAAGGCCAGGCACCGGCCGCGCTCCCCCGCCAGCTCCAGGTTTTCGTGATATTGCCCGGTGAAGATCGAACCCGAGAGGCAATGGCGCAAGACCGTGTGAGCTCTACGGGCGCCACATGCTGCAGTCGGCTGGAGATGCCCACGGGGCACGGCAACTGCGCGGCGGAGTGGTCGGTGATTGACCCCCGCCGTTCATGGTGAGAAATTTTCTGATTGCCCGTGGGCTTCCGCGCCGGCCCGCGACAGCCATGCGAGCGGCAGCCATCGATTATGGATCAGCAAAGAGACGCACGACAGTGAAATACAATACCGATGACGTCCGCATCAACGGCCTCGAGGAGGTCGACGCGCCGGAGATCCTGATCAGGGCCATGCCCGTCAGCGATGAGGCGTCGCAGCTCGTATTCAACTCACGGGCCGAATTGAGCGACATCATCCACGGCCGCGACGACCGCCTCATGGTCGTGATCGGGCCGTGCTCGATCCACGACCCCAAGGCCGCGCTCGAATACGCCGCCCGGCTGAAGGAACAGGCGGAGCGGTTCCGCCGCGAGCTGGCCATCGTGATGCGGGTCTACTTCGAGAAGCCCCGCACGACGGTCGGATGGAAGGGGCTCATCAACGATCCGCACCTCAATGGGTCGTACGGGATCAATG
>DATMSC010000443.1:0-2001 GCA_035565595.1 Longimicrobiales bacterium
GATCTGGCTGACCTTCGGCGTGTTCATGATCCAGTGGGTCTTGATGTGGTCGAAGTTGTCCAGGAAGAGGCGGCCAACGGCGAGGTTCTTCAGGTCGTCGAAGCCGGTCGTTGCCGTGCCCGTGCGCCCCAGCGCCTCTCCCAGCTCGTTGTTGTCGGGATGGTACGCCAGCGGAATGTAGGTGAGGAATCCGCCCGTCTCGTCCTGGAGATCCCGCAACATGCTCAGGTGATCGATCCGGTCCGCGTACGTCTCCACGTGCCCGTACAGCATCGTGCAGTTCGTGGGGATTCCCATGCGATGCGCTGTGCGATGTACGTCGAGCCATTCCTCGGCGGCCAGCTTGCGCTCTGCGATCGTCGCACGGACACCTTTCGAAAAGACCTCCGCGCCACCGCCGGGCATCGAATCCAGCCCCGCCGCGCGCAGCCGCTGGAGCACGTTCTCCACCGTTGTCTTCTCGATCCTGGCGAGGTGCGCGACCTCGACCGCCGTCAACGCCTTGATCTCGACGCCGGGGTGGCGCTCCTTGAGCCCGCGGATCAGATCCTCGTAGTACGAGAGTGGCAGCTTGGGGTGCAGCCCGCCGACGATGTGGAATTCGCGGACCGCCGAGTCGCTGCTCTGTGCCGCCTCGGCGAACGCCTCGTCGAGCGACATCGTGTACGCGCCCTCTTCCTTGGGACGGCGTGCGTACGAGCAGAAGACGCACGTCGCACGCAGAATGCAGACGTTCGTCGGATTGATGTGCTGGTTCGCAACGAAGAAGACGCGATCGCCGTTCTTCCGGCGGTTGACGAAGTCCGCCAGCGCGCCGATCGCCAGCAGGTCGTTGCTCTCGAACAGCGCGATGCCGTCATCCCGGTCCAGGCGTTCGCCGTCCAGCACCTTGTCGAAAATCGGGCGGAGACGAGCGTCAGTCGGGGTGACCAGGGGTGCTTCGACGAGCGGCAAGACAGTCATGTGAACCCGGACCGTGCTATCCCGAAGGCGTTACGCGAGGAAGGAGCCCCGCAACAGCGGCGTAGAATAGGCGAGCCCGCGTGCGAGGGCAACCCGCCGGGGAGTACCATCACGAATCCCCGTCGACCACTCGAGCGGCGTCACGAGGCGGGGCGCAGGACCATGGATCCCGCCCCGCCCACTCAGTGACGCCGGTCAGATGGCGAAACAGTAGAGGAGCCCGGCACCGCCCGTTTGCACCAGGTTCTCCTGGCTGCAGCCGGCCGTCGAATGCACCGCGACCCACGATGCGTTGGCGCCGCCAAGGCGGTCATGGTGGCCCACGATGGCGCGATGGGCCGGATCGCTGCTCGTCCAGTTGTTGCAAGTGGTGAGCTGGGCATTCCCGGGGACCACGCGTCCGAACGAATCCGAACCGGTCAGGATGTCGTGCATGTTCGGCTGGTCGCCAACGCCCGGGACCTCTTCCCCGCGCTCGTTCAGCGCCGTCGGCTTCCGGATGTTGTTACGGTCCTCGTGCAGATCGTCGATATTGGACGCAATGAGCTGACCACGCGCGTTGTACCACGGCCCGGTGCCGATCCGGTCGCGTGCGTTGACGGCCGCCTGGTTCCCCGTGGCTGCGACACTGAGATACGCGCGCCAGGTACGGTCGCCAGCCCCGACCGCTTCCGCGAGCTGCTGGCAGTGGGCGTCCGCACCCGCGAGTCCGCCGAGGTCGCCGCCATTGCCCACGCCAACGCTCGTGACGAAGAAGCTCATCGGTTGCTGCTGAGTCTGCTGCGCTGCCGCCGGCGAGCCCCAGAGCCACACAAGGCCAACTGCCGCCGCGATGACTGCCTTCGAGACGATCCTCATTGCGGTCCTCCCTGCTCGTGTTTGGACGTCCGGCCCAGAAACCTCTCTTTCGATGATCTGGATAATAGCGCGCATTCATTGCGCCGCAATCGCGGTCCTGCCGATTCGCAGGTGTCGGCCGGCGGCGTCGCGGCGCATGCGCCCATCCCATTGCGCGCCGTTTGCCGTCACCAGCGCGGC
>DATMSC010000444.1:0-5806 GCA_035565595.1 Longimicrobiales bacterium
CGCTCCGGACCCTGACGCGCCGCTCAAGGAGTCCGACACGCTCCTCGTCGCCGGGAGGAACGAGGACCTCGCGAAAGTCGCGGAGAGCAAGTAGCGGAGGACGTTCGGGACGGCATAGGGCTAAGGCTAGGGCTAGGGCTAGGGCTAATGGGAACCTTGCTGTTGGCCCGTAGCTTTCCATGTGCAGCAACGTGCCGGCGCACCAGACTGCAGGGTGCAATGCCTGGCAAGAAGCTAATAGCCATGCGGGTAGCCTCGCCGGCCACTGGCCCTCGCCTTAGCCCTGACCCCAGCCCAATTACGTCCTAGCTCGCCATCGAATCCCTGACGGCCTCGACGGCCCGCATCACCCTCAGGAGGTTCAGCCCGGCGAGCTTGCGGAGGTCGGCGTCGCTCCACCCACGCCGGGCAAGGGCGACGAAGAGGTCGGGGTAGCGGCTGACGTCCTCGAGCCCGGCGGTAGTGCGGGAGACGCCATCGAAATCTCCGCCGATCCCGACGTGATCCGGACCGGCGACCTTCCGCACGTGTTCGATGTGCGCGACGACGTCGTCGATCGACGGGCGAGGCGAGGGTGGCCCGCCGGCGGCGGCCGCGCCACCAGCGACGAATTCCGGGACGAAGGTGACCATGACGATCCCGCCGTTGTCCGGGAGCCGGCGCAGGACGTCGTCCGGGACGTTGCGCGGGTGGTTGGTGAGCGCGCGGGCCGAGGAGTGAGAGAAGATCACGGGCGCCCGGCTGACGTCCAGGACATGGTGCATGGTGGCGGCGGAAACGTGCGAGAGATCGATGAGCATCCCCAGCCGGTTCATCTCGCGCACCACCGCGCGGCCGGAATCACTCAACCCACCCGCCCTCACCCCGCCGGTCGCGGCGTCCGCCCAGGCGAGTGAACAGTTGTGCGTGAGCGTCATGGCCCGCACGCCCAGGTCGTAAAACGCCCGCAGCGAGTCGAGGGAACTGGCAATCACGTGTCCACCCTCGATGGCGAGGAGCGACGCGATCCGGCCGGAGCGGAAGACGCGCTCGACGTCGTCGGCCGTGAGCGCGAGCGCAAGGTGCTCGGGAAAGGTCTCGATGAAGCGGAGCGCCAGCGCGATCTGCTCGCGCTGCATCCACGTCGCGTCGAAAGGGGCCAGCTCGCACGGCACGTAGACCGACCAGAGCTGCGCGCCTACCCGCCCTTCGCGGAGCCGGTCGAGGTCGGTATGCCCGGGCGCGCGCCGCCCCGGGCCGTACGCCTCCAGCCGGCCCGACGCGCCAGCCTTGCGGATCGCCCACGCCAGGTCGTTGTGCCCGTCGATCAGCGGCGTCCCGGAGAGCAGGCGCAGGACGCGGTCGCGTTCGGGATCCACCGGTCGCGCCGGTGCACCGTCCCTCGCCGCCGCCACCCAGATCCCGGCCACGACCATCGCCGTGACCACCCACGCTGCCCGACCGCCATGGCGCATGACCGGCGTCCGGTGCAACTCCGGGACCCGGCCGCGGGTCGGGTGCGCTGGCCCGGGTGCTCGCAGTGGTCGACGCGTCGCGCCGTTGCTGGCGCGTGCAGGGGCGGAACGGTCGGGCGCGCGCCGCGACCCGGCCGTAGCTGATGAACGCGTTGGAACCGGAACGGATCAGGAGCGACGGAGTCCTTCCCCACCGTCCCGATCTGTCCCGCGACGGGGAACGGGTCGTGCTCATTCGACCATCGTGTACCGTTCGGGAATCACGAGATGCTGGTCCCGCGGAACGCTGCACGCAATCTTGGAGCTCATCCGGGAGATGCGTGATGCACGGCCGTCAGATCCGGGGGCGGCGCAACGAACATCGATTTCCGTGCGACTGTGCACGAATTGGCAGACGATGTGCACGAAGTGACCGCTGCGAGGGTATGGTGTCCATCGAGGATCGGCTTCTTGTACGCGAGATCGTTGACAGTTATGCGTCTCGTGCTTAGCTTACCGGCGCGGTCGCAATGCGGGCGCATGCGAAGGCGGCGCCGCGCGCGGACGGAAGGGTGAGCGCGCAGGGTGCGGGCTGGAACTCCTGAACGGGCGGGACCCATGCACACAACGACATCGAGATTCGATGCGCTTCGCGCCGTGAAGGCGTGGAACGGCAACGGCGCGGCGGCCGGGCGGTCGGCGCAGCCGATGGACATTGAGAAGATTTTTGGCGAGAACACGTTCGGTCTCGCCGAGATGAAGGCGCGTTTGCCGAAGCAGGTCTACAAGGCGCTGCTGGCGACGATAGAGCAGGGCTCCGAGCTGGACCCGTCGGTCGCGGACGCGGTGGCGCTCGCGATGAAGGAGTGGGCGACGGAGCGTGGCGCGACGCATTACACGCACTGGTTCCAGCCGCTGACGGGCGCGACGGCTGAGAAGCACGATTCGTTCATCACGCCGAACGCGGGCGGCGGCGCAATTGCCGAGTTCAGCGGGAAGGACCTGGTCCAGGGCGAGCCTGACGCGTCGTCGTTCCCGTCGGGCGGTCTGCGTGCGACGTTCGAGGCCCGCGGCTACACCGCCTGGGATCCGACCTCGCCGGCGTTCATCATCGAGGGCCCGAGCGGCTCGTATCTCGCGATCCCGACGGCGTATGCGTCGTGGACCGGCGACGCGCTGGACAAGAAGACGCCGTTGCTCCGTTCCATGCACGCGCTGGACATGCAGGCGCGCCGGGCGCTGTCGCTTTTCGGCGTGAAGGCGGGACCCGTCTTCGCCACGCTGGGTCCGGAGCAGGAGTTCTTCCTGATCGACCAGGAGTTCTTCTACCGCCGTCCGGACCTGATTGCGACGGGCCGCACGCTGTTCGGCGCGAAGCCGCCGCGGGGGCAGGAGCTGGAGGACCACTACTTCGGCACGATCCCGGACCGCGTCCTCGCGTGCATGAACGAGATCGAGAGGGAGCTGTACCGTCTCGGCGTGCCGATCAAGACTCGCCACAACGAGGTCGCACCCGGCCAGTACGAGATGGCGCCGATCTATGAGAACGCGAACGTCGCGGCCGACCACCAGCAGCTCATGATGCTGGTGATCCGCAAGACGGCGAAGAAGTACGGGCTGGAGGCGCTGCTGCACGAGAAGCCGTTCGCGGGCGTGAACGGGAGCGGCAAGCACCTGAACTGGGCGTTCGGCACGCCGGACATGAACCTGCTCGAGCCGGGCGACAGTCCGCACGCGAATCTGCAGTTCCTGTTCTTCTGCACCGCGGTACTGAAGGCGGTGGAGAAGCATCAGGACCTGCTGCGCGCCAGCATCGCGCACGCGGGGAACGACCACCGTCTGGGCGCGAACGAGGCGCCGCCGGCGATCATCTCGGTGTTCCTGGGCGATCAGCTCGCGGACATCTACGACCAGATCGAGAAGGCGGGCGCGGCGAGCGCCAGCCGCAACGGCGGTCTGCTCGGCCTGGGCTCGCCGGTGCTGCCGAAGCTGCCGGCGCACGCGGGCGACCGGAACCGCACATCGCCCTTCGCGTTCACGGGCAACAAGTTCGAGTTTCGCGCGGTGGGCGGTTCGCAGTCGATCTCGTTCCCGGCCACGGTCCTGAACACGATCGTCGCGGAGGCGATCGACGACCTGGCGACGGTGCTCGAGACGGAGCTGGCGGCCGGCAAGGGTCTCGAGGAGGCGATGCGGGTGGTGCTGTCGCGTGAGATCCCGCAGATCAAGCGGATCATCTTCAACGGCGACAACTACTCGGAGGCGTGGCAGGAGGACGCCGCCCGCCGCGGTCTGCTCAACCTGCGCAACTCGGTGGACGCACTCGAGCGGCTGACCGACGAGAAGAACATCGCGCTCTTCGAGAAGTACGGGGTGCTGACCGCGCGGGAGCTCGAGTCGCGGCAGGAAGTGAAGTTCGACCAGTACTTCAAGACGATCAACATCGAGGGCGAGACGACGGCGGAGCTGGCCCGCACGATGATCCTCCCCGCCGCGGTGCGGTACCTGAGCGAGCTGCTCACGGTCGCCGAGCGGTCGAAGGCGGCGGGCATAGCAGTAGACGGCGTGATCGCCACCGCGAAGGAAGTCAGCGGGTTGGTCGACCAGCTCAGGCAGGCGATCGACGTGCTGGTCGCGCAGAACGCGGAGCTCGGCGGCGACTCGGTCCATTCCAAGGCGAAGCACATGCGCGACAACATCGTTCCGGCGATGGCCGGGGTGCGCGCGGTGGTCGACCGACTGGAGCGGCTGGTGCCGGACGATCTGTGGCCGCTGCCTCGCTATCGCGAGATGCTCTTCGTGAAGTGATGCTCTCCGGAGGGGGCGGGGCAACCCGCCCCCTCCATTGCATGGCCGCCGTGAGGCGGCTACGATGCTCTTCGAGCCGGTCGCCGGTTGCGTTCGCGCGCCGGCGACCGGCTTTTTCGCGCCCTGCACTCTGCCGGGCAACATTCCCCGAGCCACCACGCGACGATGGACGAGATCCCCGCCGGGCGGCTTGTCGAACGGTACCGTCGGGCCCGCCGCGACCCAACGCTGGCGGTGCTCGAAGGATTCCACGTGCTGAAGCATGCGCTGCGCTTCGGCGCGGAGATCCTGGAAGCCGTTTCACCGTCGCCGGACCGGCTCATTGACCTCGCACGCAACCTGGCGCCGGACCTCGAGGCGTGGTTCGCGGCCGGACACGTGGCCCGCATTCCGGATGACGTGTTCCGGCAGTTGGCGCCTCGCCCGCCTGCGACCGGGGTGATCGGGCTGGCGGCAAGACCGGCGATTCGGCCGGATGCGGTGCTCGCCTCGCCGGGTGATGCTCCCGTCGTGCTCCTCGACAGGCCGGCCAGGTTGGGGAACGTGGGCGCGGTGGTGCGGGTCGCCGCAGCGGCCGGTGCGGCGGGAGTGCTGACGACAGGTTTCCACGACCCGTGGCACCCCGAGTCGCTCCGCGGCAGCGCCGGCCTGCACTTCGCGTTGCCTGTGGCACGAATCGACGAGCTGGAGCGCTCCGGCCGGCCGCTCGTCGCGCTGGACCCCGATGGCGAGCCGCTGACCGCCGGCGGACTCCCCGCCCGGGCCGTGCTGGCGTTCGGCAGCGAACGGAAGGGTCTGGACCCCGGCCTCCTCGTGGCGGCGGATGCGCGGGTCGCTCTAGCCATGCGGCCGGGCGTTTCGAGCCTCAATCTGGCGACGGCGGTCGCCGCAGCGCTCTATCTCGGCTGGATGGGTGCGGGCGGCCGCGCAGGAAGTGGCCGCGTGGACAATGTCAGCGGGGCTGTGTAACGTTCGACGATCGCAGAGCTGAACGTTCGGGGGAGCGGTGATGTCGGAGCGTCGGTTCCAGTTCGCGGATATCGAGAGCGCGGCGTGCGTCGAGTGCGGCGAGGTGAAGCCCACGGAATCGCTGGACCGCGAGCTTTGGTGCGATGACTGCCGCGGTCGGGCGACTCGGGTGGCGGCCCACTGGGGTCGCGTAGCAGGGTTGGTCGGCTCGGTGCTCCTCGCGATCTGGATCGGCGTCGCGGTCGCGCCCTCGGGGCGCATGTTGATCGGGTGGGCCGTCGTGGTGCTGGTTTCGTACCGGATCGTCGGGCGACTGGGGCGGGAGCTGATCTTCGGCGTGCTGCGCGCGCGCCGTACGGCCGCCCGCCGGCGATTCTGACCCGGTGAGCATGGAGGCAGTGGACGCGGGCGCAGGCGTCGAGGCGATACGGTCCCCGGGCGTCGAGCGCATCTTCATGGGGTGGGACCGGCCCGCGCTGGTGTCGGCGGCGGACATCCTGATCGACCGGCACGTTGCCGGGGGCGAGGCCCGGATGGGCGGGGCGGTCGTGGTGGTGCCCGGCGCCCGGGCCGGCCGGCGCCTGCTCGAGCTGCTG
>DATMSC010000445.1:0-4564 GCA_035565595.1 Longimicrobiales bacterium
CTCGCGCAATTCGCGTAATTTCCGGTAGCGTCGCTTTTTCTGAGCCGAATCCGTCTCCGTTCGGTGCGAGTGACGATCGCCGGCGCGTGCCGGCGAGCGGGCGTTATGCATTTCCATGGCGCATGTGCGCCTTTTCGGAGAGTAGATGAACGAGTTCCTGGTCGGCGCACTTGCCGCCGTCCTGGGCGTGGTCCTGGGCCGACTGCTGGAGCGCTGGCGCCTCAAGCGCGCCAAAGCAACCGCTGAAGAGGAGGCGGAACGGATCCGCTCCGCGGCGGTCGCCGATGCAGAGCGCCTCCGCAAGGCGGAGGAGCTGGCGGGGCGCGAGGCCGCGTACCAGGCCAAGCAGGCCTGGGAGCGCGAGGAGGCCCGCAGACGCGACGAGCTGGAGCGCGCCGAGCGGCGACTGGACGAGCTCCGCACGAATCTCGACCGCAAGTACGATCTCCTCGAGGAAAAAGACAGGCAGCTCGAACGGCGGGAGCAGGACCTCGAGACGAGGCACATCGAGCTCGAGGAACAGATCGAGACGCAGCGCCGGCTCACGATGGAGGCGCGAGAGCGGCTCGAGCAACTGGCCGGGATGAGCGCCGATGAGGCCCGTCAAATGCTGATCCGGGACATCGAGGATCAGGCGCGGGCCGAAGCTGCCAACACCGTTCGTGAGATCAAGGAGAACGCCCGCCGGGGCGCCGAGCGCGAGGCGAAGAATATTATCGCTCTCGCGATCCAGCGGGTGGCCGCGGACCACACCGCGGAGAGCTCCGTTTCGGTCGTCAGCCTGCCGTCCGACGAAATGAAGGGTCGGATCATCGGGCGGGAGGGGCGCAACATCCGGGCGTTCGAGCAGGCGACGGGCGTGGACGTGATCATCGACGACACGCCCGAAGCCGTTATTCTCTCCGCATTCGACCCGATCCGCCGGGAGACGGCCCGCCTGAGTCTCGACAAGCTGGTTGCCGACGGCCGCATTCATCCGGGGAGGATCGAGGAGGTCGTCGCCAAGAGCCGGAAGGAAGTCGAGCAGTCGATGATCCAGGCCGCGGAGGAAGTGCTGTACGAGCTCGGCATCCACGGCGTGCACCCCGAGATCGTGAAGGCACTGGGGCGGTTGAAGTTTCGGACATCGTACGGCCAGAACCAGTTGCAGCACGCCAAAGAGGTCGCCATCGTGGCCGGGAACATGGCGGCCGAGCTCGGGCTCAATGCGCCGCTCGCGCGCCGGATGGGGCTGTTGCACGACATCGGCAAGGCACTGACCCACGAGCACGAGGGGACGCACGTGGAGCTCGGCTGGCAGCTCTGCAAGAAGTACAACGAGCCGGAGCAGGTGCTGAACGCGATCCGCGCGCACCACGACGAGGAGCCGCACATGTACCCGGAGTCGTTCCTGGTCACCGCCGCTGACGCCATCAGCGGATCCCGGCCGGGCGCGCGGCGAGAGATGTTTGAAACGTACGTCAAGCGGCTCGAGAAGCTGGAAGAGATCGCCTCTGGATTCGAGGGTGTCGAGCGTTGCTTTGCCATCCAGGCGGGGCGGGAGATCCGGGTCATGGTCGACCCTGAGCGCAGGGATGATGCGGGGATGGCGGAGCTCAGTGACCAGATCGCTCGGCGCCTCGAAGAGGAATTGCAATACCCGGGTCAGATCAAGGTCGTTGTGATCCGGGAGACCCGGGCAGTGGATTTCGCGCGCTGATCATGTCGAAGATACTGGACGGCAAGGCCATCGCCGCTGCGATGCGCGACGAGATCGCGGCAGGAACCGCGGCGTTCGAGAAGGAAGCCGGTTTCAAGCCCGGTCTCACGACAGTGCTGGTCGGAAACGATCCGGCGAGCGAAGTCTACGTCCGCATGAAGGGGCGGGCTGCGGAGCAGGTCGGGATGGCATCGCGCCAGATCGTGCTGCCGGGCGACGCCAGTGAAGACGAGGTGCTCGGCGTCGTCGATGGGCTGAACGCGGACCCGACGGTGCACGGCATCCTCGTGCAGTTGCCGCTCCCCAGACAGATCGACGCCACGCGGGTCGTGCGGCGCATCAGCCCGGCGAAGGATGTGGACGGACTCCACCCCACCAACATGGGACGCCTCGCCATGGGCGACCCGGATGTGCTGGCTCCGTGCACTCCTGCGGGTGTCGTGGAGATGCTCCTTCGCTCTGGCCATGATCCGGGTCGCCGCCACGTCGTCGTGGTCGGGCGTTCGAATCTGGTCGGCCGCCCGCTCGCGTTGCTCCTGCTGCGCGATGCACCGGGCGGGAACGCGACAGTCACGGTTGCGCACAGCCGGACTCACGACCTCCCGTCGATCACGCGTACAGCGGATATCCTGGTGGCCGCCGTGGGGCGGCCGGGATTGATCACGCGGGACGCGGTGCGCCCCGGCGCCGTCGTCATCGATGTCGGCGTGAACCGCGTCGATGCGCCGGATGACCCGCGGGGATACGCACTGGTCGGGGATGTCGATTTCGACGATGTCGCGCCGATCGCCAGCGCCATCACCCCCGTCCCCGGTGGCGTCGGTCCCATGACGATCACGCTACTCCTCCGCAATACGCTCGAGGCTGCGCGCCGGCAGTTCGCTGCCGGCGGCGCGGCCACCACGACATGAGCCGGGGGGGCTATCCCTTCGGCACCCCCGCGGCTGCTTCGCCCGGCAGGGCCGCTCGACTCGACTCGCTCACCGTGCCATTGCTCGACGAGGGAGTCGGGGCTGGCCGCCCCGCCATTACCGTTTCACAACTCAATGGCATGGTCCGGGATCTCCTGGAGCACGCCGTTCCCAAACTCTGGGTCGGGGGCGAGGTGACCGGCTGGAAGCGATACCCCTCCGGCCACTGCTATTTCGCGCTCCGGGACAGTGAGGCGCAGGTTCGGTGCGTGATGTTCCGCAACGAGGCGAGCCGCCTTCCGACGGACCCAGACGACGGAATGGAAGTCCATGTCCTGGGTTCTGCCGGTCTGTACGAGAAACGGGGTGAATTCCAGCTCGTGGTGTATGAGCTGGAGGCGAGGAGCGCGGGCGGGCTATGGCGGCTTGCGTTCGAACGTCTGCGGGAGAAGCTCGCCGCTGAAGGGCTTCTTGCGCCGGAGCGGAAGCGTCCGCTCCCGGTGTTCCCGGAGACGATCGGCATCGTCACCAGCCCGGCCGGCGCGGCGCTCCACGACATCCTGCACGTCCTCGCGAAGCGCGCGCCGTGGACGCGGGTGCTTTTCTGTCCCGCCAGGGTCCAGGGCGAGGGCGCTGCGGAGGAGATCGCCGCGGCCGTTCGGCGCCTCGGGGCGAGTGGTCGGGTGGACGTGATGATCGTTGGCCGGGGTGGTGGGTCCGTGGAGGATCTGTGGGCCTTCAATGAGGAGGTCGTGGCCCGCGCCATCGCCGGGTGCCCGGTACCGGTGATCAGCGCTGTGGGTCACGAGGTCGACGTCACGATCTCCGATCTGGTCGCCGACCTGCGGGCGCCGACGCCTTCAGCAGCCGCGGAACGGGCAGTCCCGGATCGCGAGGCACTCGGCGGCGGTCTCAGCCACCTGCGTGACCGTCTGGTGACGGCTGTGCGCCGATCTGTCGGGCGCCGGAACGATACGTTGCCTCTCGCGGCGAAGCGACTCGCCGACGGTGTACAGATGATCGTGCGGGCCAGGACGGAAGCCCTGCATCGCCACGCGAGCCAGTTGCAGGCGCTTTCGCCGCTGTCGGCGCTCACGCGAGGATACGCGGTGCCACTCGCCGAGGATGGCCGTATCCTTCGCCGGACCGACGATTTCCGTCCCGGCGACGCATTTCGCCTGCGCGTCGTCGACGGCCACGTCGCCTGCCGCGTCCAGGGGATACGGCGCGTTCCCGGTGGCGAGGACCAGCAGGGAGAATCGGCGGAGTCAGTGGGTAGGACATGACTGCGAGTGGGTTGACGGGACGCACGCTGGAATCCAGCTTGAGCCGCCTGGAGGTGATCGTCGCCTCGCTGGAGCGCGACGACCTCGAGCTCGAGGAAGCGCTCGCGCTGTTCGAGGAGGGTATCGCGTGCGTGAGAGTGGCGCGCGAGATCCTGCGCGCGGCCGAGCTCCGGGTCGAACACCTGATCGACGAGGTCGTCCGCGACGACGCCGCGGATCCGTCGCCTGCGGAGCCCCATTGACGATGTCGGGTGTGGCCCACTCTGAGCTGACGGCATTCCAGGAAGTGCATGCATCGGCGATCGACGCGGCCATCGCCGCTGTCGCCGAAGAGCTGCTCGAGGGTGTGCCCGAAATCGTCGCGGCACCGATCCGCTACGCGCTGGCGGGTGGCGGGAAGCGCCTGCGCCCGCACCTCTGTGTCGCGGCATATCTGACGGCGGTTGGGGAAGGCGAGCCGGCCGGGCTGGTGGAACCAGGGCCGATACACCGCATTGCCGCGGCGATAGAGTTCGTCCACACGTATTCGCTGGTCCATGACGACCTGCCGTGCATGGACGACGACGATCTCCGGCGAGGGCGCCCGTCGACTCACCGTGCGTTCAACGTACCGCAGGCTGTTGTCGGGGGCGCAGCCATCATACCCCTGGCGTGCGACGCGCTGGTCC
>DATMSC010000446.1:0-2510 GCA_035565595.1 Longimicrobiales bacterium
CCGCGCGGTCATGCATGAGTTTGGCGTTGACGTGCTGCGGCCCGAGCAAGGGTACTTGTGGAAATGGCTCGCCCTGATCGGCGCCATTCTCCTCTTCGCGGCGCGCGTAGCGGCAATCAGGCGCAAACGTCCGCCATGGAGACAGGTCGTGCGGCGACTCGCGTTCGCGGCCGGCGTCCTCATCATTGTCGTCTGTCTGCTCAACCTCTACTTGGAGATGACATCATGACCAAGTATCCGATTGCCATTGATGTCCCGGCCACCGTCACCGCCCAGCAACTCTATGACCGGGCGATCGAGCGCGGAGCGGCGAAGCTCGTGCGCGGCGATCCCACCTTCCTCCTCCGCTATTTCACCGCCCTTATTGCCGACTGTAAGGCGCGCAAGATCGACGTGCGATGGATGGTTGCGCAATGGGACGACGAGACCGGCTGGGGAACCAGCGCGGAATGGGTGAAGAACGGCAACCCCGGTGGGATCGCGGTCTTCCCGGATGGGACCACCTGGGGACTCACGTTTACGCCAGAGCTTGCCGCGAGAGCCCAGGTGACCCACATGGCTCGCTATCTCGGGCAGACAGATGTGCCGGCCGACTGGATCGCCACCGATGCGCGCTGGGGTGTGCCGGAGATGCTGCCGATGGTCGGCAGTGTCACGTATGTGCAGGACCTCGGCAATGGCCGCTGGGCGACCAATCCCAATTACGCCAGCGAGTTAATCGAGCGCTACACGGCGTACTTCGGCGCGCCCCAAGCCCCGTCCACTCCCAATCCTTCCACACCAGGAGACAAGCCCGTGGTCACGACCACCGCAACCCACAATCTCTACACCGTGCCCGGCGGCAAGCGTCCGCTGATTCTGCCGGCGTGGATCAAGGCTCTGATCAAGCCGGTCGATCTCGCACGCGTCCGCAGCTACGAGAAGTGGCTAAAGGACATGTCGACCGTCCATGACACCGGCAACGAGCGAACCAACGCCCAGAGCGAATACGACTGGCTGGCTGCCGGCCGCCCGGGTGGCGAAGTCGGCGGGTACGAATGGATCAACGATGACACGGTGCTGATCATCACCGGCTGGTTCGACGAGACGACGTGGGCGCAGGGGGTCCAGAACGGGAACCGCCGCAGTCACGCCGGGGAGCTCGCGTTCGGCGGCAGCGTCGTCTGGACCACGGCCCTCGAGATCTGCTGCGCGATGCACGGCGCGGTCCTGGAGATGGAGGATCGGATCACGGACGACGCGGTCGTCCTCCATCAGTACTGGACCGGCAAGTGGTGCTCGGGCCAGATCCTGAACCGGGGAGTCTGGCCCACGGTCAAGGCCAAGATCCTGACCTATGCCCGCCAGGCGCGGGCATTCCGCACCGGCCAGCCGACCGCCGAGGTCCCAGCCACCACCTACGCCGAGCGCTCGGTCCCGGTGGTCGACGGCAAGGCATGGGACGGCAAAGCCGATGTCACGATCAACGGCGTCAAGTTCGAGGCCCAGAAGCTCACGGCGACGGTCACGGCCACGCTGAACCAGCGCCAGTGGGCGAGCACGGAATCGCTGCTCGTGGGCCCGGCGCTTCCGGTAGGTACGTCGGTGGACCTGCTTGGCTGGGTGGCCGGGGAGCTGGTGGACGGCATCTCCGAGTGGTGGATTGCCACGGACGGGACGCGGCTATGGGCGGGCGGCATCGATGCTGAGCCCAAGACCGACCCCGATTATGGGCAGGAGCCGGAGGCGCATCCTGGGCTCGCGGTCGTCAACGGCCGGACTTACTACGTGCTCAACGACGAGCAGACCGGCGAGCAGAGACGCGAGATCACGATCTACCGGGACGGTGACCTGCACCGGTGGGCAGACGATACGTCACCTGTCACCGGCTCGCTGAAAGCAGGGGAGACCGTCACCTGTGGGTGGTGGACGCGGGGAACGGAACTCCCGCTGGACACCGTGGACTACAACGGCAACGCCGTCACCGTGCCCGAATCGATCTGGTACATCGTGGGCGACGACCTGGACGCCGGGAATCGCTTCTGGTCCGGACTCTCGACAGAGCGGCCGGATTAAGCGGGAGGTCGCGATCGATGACCGGGCTCAAGTGGGTGTAGTCGGGCAGAACCATCAGTGGCTCCCGATGGAACCATCAGAGGTCGGAACCAATCATGAGAGGAGATCCACCATGGACCAGAGTGTCAGTGCCCTTATCGCCATCATCGGGATCATCGTGGGGCTGGCGATTGCTTACGGCAAAGCCTTTGGCGGCTACCAGACCGATATCACCCAGGCGGTGATCGATGCCGCCAAGGTGCCGACGCGATACCGGCGGTTGCTCAACCTGGTGGTCGGGATCGCGATCGCAACGGCATTCACGCTGGTGGGCGCCGCGTGGATGGGGCAGCTGGAGCTCGTGCCGGCCGGGATTCTTGCCGGCGTGCTGGCGAGCGTCGAGGCGGGGAAGGTCCACGACGCGGAGAAGATGGCACCAGAATAATGCTGAGAATAATCTGCACACGATTTTCGCA
>DATMSC010000447.1:0-12423 GCA_035565595.1 Longimicrobiales bacterium
GGCGCGCGCTGGAAGACGCGCTGAAGTAGCAACCCCGTCCGACACGCCGGCGCGGCCGATCGCAGCGACGCTCACCCGCGCCCAAGCCGGGCGGCGCCACGAGCGTGCCTCGCCCTCAGTCGATGTCGCCAATCGCTTCCCGCAGCAGCGCGGCGAGCGCAGGCGGCATCTCCAGCCGGAGCGCGTGCTCCCGGGCGGGTTCGCTCATCTTCCGCCATATGCGCCGGATGATGTCGACCCACTTCTCCTTCGAGTACTCCGGGTGGTCCGCCGCGAAGGACTCGATCTCGTTTTCGAAGAAGACGAGGCACGCCGCGTCCTCCAGCGCCTGCGTTCCAGGGTTCCGGCGCAGCCCGGTCTTCGATACCCACGTCGCGACCTCGTCGGCGTCCGCTTCCTTGACTCCGGCGCTTAGCAAGAGCTCACGCGCGCGGTCGGCCTGCTTGCGGTAGAGCGTCCGCCGCCAAGCGTTGTATCCCTGCCGGTCCATCGGATACTCGGACCGGGGCACTGACCAGCGCTCGAGGTGCTGGCAGCGCGCGGCCAGCCGGAGCAGCGGCGAGGCGTCGGGCACGAGCCGCGTGACCCAGGCCTCCATCCGATCGGCGTAAACACGCTCCGCCGCCTTTCCGTCGGCGGTTCTCACGGGATCGGCGTCATGAGCGGCGTCGACCAGCTCGCGGGCGCGGGCAATGGCGTCATTGTCGAATTGCATTGCGTAGTTGAGTGTCGGGGAATTGGTGCCGTGCGGCGGTCGGGGCGCGGAAGTCGTTGCCACGCCTGCGTGTCCGGCACCGCCGCGCACGTTCGACGATACCAGCGACGTCGGGCAGCGTCAACGCCGCGAAGTCGGACGGTGCCGGCGCCGGTGTATTTGCCCAAACTGATATGTCCCTGCCCGGATCACGCCGCCAGGATACCCGCATGGAAGAACATGCTGGTCCGGCGGTGCCGGATGTGGAGGAAGCGTACGCCAGGGCGAGAGCCGCGCTGGAGCGGTACTTCGGCTACCCCGATTTCCGGGGCGTGCAGCCGCGAGCGATCCGATCCGTGCTGGCGGGACGGGATGTCCTCGTCCTCATGCCGACGGGCGGCGGGAAGAGCCTGTGCTACCAGATCCCCGCCCTGGTGCTGCCGGGTCTGACCGTGGTTGTGAGCCCGCTCATCTCGCTCATGAAGGACCAGGTCGATGCGCTGTGCAGGCGGGGTATCCCTGCCACATTCGTCAACTCGACGCTCGCGTCGACCGAGGTGGACGAGCGGCTCCGCGACTGCGCCAGCGGCCGGGCGAGGCTGCTGTACGTGGCGCCGGAGCGCTTCGACACCGCCGACTTCCGTCGCTTCATCGCGGCGACGCCGGTGTCGCTCTTCGCTGTGGACGAGTCGCACTGCATTTCGGAATGGGGCCACGATTTCAGGCCCAGTTACCTGCGTCTCGGCGAGGTGCGGCGGGAGATGTCGTGTCCGGCGATCGCGCTGACGGCAACGGCAACGCCCGCGGTGCGGGAGGACATCATCTCGTTCCTGGAGCTGAGACGGCCGGTCGTCATCGCCGGCGGTTTCGACCGCACGAATCTGTCGTGGAACGTCGTCGCTGCGAAGGACGAGGCGGAAAAGGACCGCCTGCTCCTCCAGCTTCTGCGCCAGCAGCGAGAGGGGTCGGCGGTGGTGTATGCGCCCGCCAGACGCAAGGTCGACGCGCTGGCGGACATGCTCAACCGGGCGGGTTTGAAGGCCGCCGGCTACCACGCGGGTGCGACGGCGGCGGACCGCTCGCGGCTGCAGGACGAGTTCATGCGCGGAACTCGCCCCGTGATCGTCGCGACGAGCGCCTTCGGCATGGGGATCGACAAGCCCGACGTGCGCATAGTCATACACCACGCCATGCCTGCAACGCTCGAAGCGTATTACCAGGAGGCCGGGCGTGGCGGACGGGACGGGAAGGAGGCGGTGTGCGTGCTCCTGCACACGTACGCGGACCGCTTCACCCACGAGTTCCTGATCGACCAGCGGCACCCGCCGGAGAAGTCGATCCGCGCGGTGCTCGCAGCCGTCGCGGAGCTGCCCTCACCTCCCGCCGGCGGACCGCTCAGAGTCTCACTCAGCCGGATCGCTCGCGCGGCGGGCGTCGGTGGGAGCGGCGCCGCCGAGGCGGCGATCCAGGCGCTCGAACGTGGCAGCGCCTGGCGGATCCTCCGTACCCGGAGCGACACGGAGCCCGACGTACGACTGCTGTCGGTCGAGGCGGTGCTGAACGCGGCGGCCGTGGACTGGCGCAAGCTGCGGCGCGCACGCGAACGCGAGTACGGCAAGCTCGAATTCATGCAGCGGTACGCGTACACGAAGGGATGCCGCCGCGGATTCCTCCTCGGCTACTTCGGTGACCCCGCGGCCATGCGGAGCTGCGGGAAGTGCGACCGGTGCGTCGACCCGGCGGAGTCCCCGGTTCCGGTCGGCCGCAGCCCGCGGCGGAAGCTTACCGACCGGGTCCGCGAGACCCTCCACCGGTCACGGCGCTGACCCGGCCGGCGCTACTCCGACTGGCGCCCGTCAGAACGCCCAGCGGGCATTGATCTCCTCATAGCGCGTCGCGAAATGGTCAGCTTCGAGCTCCCACGGGCGCCTGTCGTGCGGAATGACCGTGCTCAGGAGCGGCACCGCGGCAGCAGCGTGCACGAATCCCAGCTCGACGTACCGCGCGATCTGGTCCCCCCTCGGGAGCAGCCCGATCAGCCAGTGTTCGATCGGCCCCGTGACCGCGACTTCGGCGAAGATGTCCTGAAGGACGTGAACGCGTTCGTGGGCAACGAGGAACGGAAAATGGTCGTGCCCCATGACCGCGTTGAGCACGGCCCTGTCGCTCAGGATCATGGACCCGGCGAACGCCAGCCCGATCACCGCCTCCGAGCCGCTCACGCTCACCAGGTCGTCCGGCGTGCGGAACACCGGCGCTCCGAGGAACATCGTCTCCTCGAGGTCGAACTCGGTCCGGTCGTGAACGATGAGCGCCGCGATCACGATGGTGCGAAGGAGGTTGATCTTGACGGGCGCGTGACCGGCCGAGTCCGGCGCGTGATAGAAGGTGAGTGGACCAACCGGCACGACCACCATTTCGAAAGCGCCCCGGCCGGCCGCGCCGTTCCGGATCATGGAAGCGCCGAGCGCGGCCATGATGCGCGCCGGGATCCCAAGCGTCGGGAACGCGTAGATGCTCGCCAGGTGCTTCCCGCCGTAGATCAGGAGGCCGCCGCCCGCGCCCTTCGCCACCGCGCTGATGATGGGCTTCCCCCGGATCGCCGCCACGATCCCCGCCGTTGCCCCGCCGATCGCGACGTTCGTGCCCAGTACCGTCAGCTCATCCCGCCCGGATACCTGTGCCGTTGCCGGCACCGGGGCAAGCAGACTCGACAACGTGACGCAACCGATCACGATCCAGATCACCAGCGTGCCCCGCCACCGGCCGCCGCTGGTCGCGCGTTCGAGCCCACCGCCGCCGGGATCGAATCGTCCCGCCTCGACTGGACGCGCTGCCCGAGCCCGGGCATCGCCGGAGCCCGGTTCAGCATCGGTCGCGTCGCGAGTACTGGCGCCTGCCCAAGTCGCGCTGGCGCACGGCTCCGCCGCGCGGTGCTCCACACCACCCATCCCCCACCTCCATTACCCGATACCCGAACTGTCCACCCGCCGTCATCGGCCCATCCCCTGGCCCCACCACATCGCCGTCGTTCCGGGGAGGGAACATCTGTTCCGCAGCGACGGGAGCGGGACGCGGTGGTGAGGTCCAGTCGGAGGAGCATGGGGGTGGCAGGAGCAGTCGGAGTGGGCGACCGGTTTGGCGGGGCCAGGCGGATGCCGGCGCGCCGGGCAGACCCGGATCCCGTGCAACGGCGCAAGAACCGACTGGCGCCTCACTTACCTCGGTGATCCCCCGCCCGGCGCATTCGCCTGATCCCGTCGCCTGCCACGGCCGTTTCACGGCATCGGCCGGCACCGCGATAGCCTGCGACCTGACGCGTTGCGCCGCCGCTGTACGAACCTTGCCGCAGGGAGGGTGCGGGGAGCGACGAGCGGCCTGTTTCGGCCGGCGAAGTGGCGGTACGCACGAGCCGGCCCGGGGAGCCCATGGACGATCGACTTCGACTGCTCGAAGCGCTGGCGGAGGGCGCGAGCGACGCGATGGTGATCACGGAGGCCGCGCCGTTGGACGAGCCTGGTCCCCGGATCACGCACGTGAACCCCGCGTTCACGCGCATGACCGGTTACTCGCCCGAGGAAGTGGTGGGTCGGTCGCCGCGTTTTCTCCAGGGCCCCGAGACCGATCCCGCAGCACGGTCGAGGATCCGTGAGGCGCTGGCGCGTGGTGAACCGGTCCAGGCGGAGCTGGTGAACTACCGCAAGAGTGGTGAGCCGTACCGTGTGGCGCTGAGCATCGTCCCTGTACGGGATGCCGAGGGGCGCATCACCCACTGGGCGAGCGTGCAGCACGAGGTTGCGGGGGAGCGCGGTGGTGGTGTTGCCGGGAGCGCCGCCGGTGCCGGACCCGAAGCGACAATCCCCACTCCGGAATCGGACGCCGCGACGAAGGCGCTCGAGGAAAGCGATGACACGCTCAACGCCATCATTCGCGCCTCGCCGCTGGCGCTGAAGGTCCTGGACGATGAGGGTCGGGTTGAGATCTGGAACCCGGCAGCGGAGCGGATCTTCGGTTGGAGTGAGGAGGAGGTCCGGGGTCAGCCACTCCCTGCGATCCCCCCGGAGAAGGTGGAGGAGCACCAGTGGATCCGGGAAGCCACGCTACGTGGTGAAGTCGTCACGGGGCTGGAAACGTACCGGACTCGCAAGGACGGTGTCCCGGTAGAGGTCGAGCTGGCCGCGGCACCGCTCCGGGATGCCACCGGCCGGGTCCGGGGAACCATCATCATTCTCGAGGACATTTCCGAGCGGAAGCGAGCGGAGACCGCGCTGCACGAGACGACAGAGCGGCTGGAAGCGGTGCTTCGAGCGGTGCCCATCGCGGTCACGAGCCTGGACCTCGAGGGTCGGGTCCAGTTCTGGAACCCGGCGGCGGAGCGAATCTTCGGGTGGACGGAGGCGGAGGCGAGGGGCCGCATCACGCCGGTGGTCCCGGAAGACCGACGCGACGAGCTGGAGCGTGAGCTGGAAGCCACCCGGCGAGGCGAGCCGATCGTCGGGTTCGAAACGGAGCGCGTGGCGAAGGATGGCCGGCGAATCGCCGTGCGGCTCTCGACCGCGCCGCTCCGCGACCGCGCGGGCGAGGTGCGCGGGATGACCTCGCTTATCGAGGACATCAGCGAGCGGAAGGAGGCGGCGGTCCGGCAGCGCACGCTGAGCTCGGTGCTGGAAGCCACGCCGGATTTCGTGGGGACTCTGGATGTCGAGGGAAATTTCGTCTACCTGAACCTTGCCGCCCGGCGGATGCTGGGGCTCGATCCCGGGGAGGAGCTGGCGGAGATCAACGTGGCGGCGATACACCCGCGGCGAGCGGCGCGCCGGATCCTCACGGAGGCGATCCCGGCCGCGATCCGGGACGGAAGCTGGAGCGGCGAATCGGAGCTGCAGCACCGCGACGGCCGCCGCGTCCCGATCTCGGTCGTGATCGTCGCCCACGGCGGGACGGAGAACTCGGCCGAGATCGAGTTCTTTTCGACGATCGCCCGGGACATCACGGCACCGAAACAGCGGGAGCAGGCGCTCGGCTTCCTGGCCGACGCGAGCGAGCTCCTGACGGCGACGCTCGAATACGAGCCCGCCCTCCAGCAGCTCGCGAAGCTCGCCGTGCCGCAGCTCGCGGACTTCTGCATGATCGATGTCCTCGAGGAATCTCAGGTGCACCGGGTGGCCGTGGCGCACCGCGACCCCGAGCTGGAAGAGTCGATGTCTCGGCTGCGTCGGTACGCGCCGGCGCCGGGGCAGTCGGTAGGCGCGTGGGCGGCCATCGAGACTGGCGAATCCGAGCTGGTGGAAGAGGTTACGGTCGCGTGGATGCGCGCGGCCACCCGCAATGACGAACATTTCCAGCTGGTGAAGGAGCTGAACCCCCGCTCGGTCATGATCGTCCCGCTCGTCGCCCATGGCCATACCCTGGGCGCGATGACGCTGGCATCGACGGAGCCGAACCGCCGCTACGACGCCGACGACCTCGTGCTCGCGGAGGAGCTGGCCCGTCGCGCCGCACTGGCGGTCGACAACGCCCGCCTCTACCAGCAGTCGCAGCGGGCGACGACCATCCGCGACCAGGTGCTCCGCATCGTCGCGCACGACCTCAGGAACCCGCTGAACACGGTTGCGCTGAGCGCGGGGCTTCTCCTGGAAGTCGTGCCGGAGGACCGGGAGCTGGAGCGGCGCCATCTGGAAACCATCCAGCGCGCCGTGTGGCGCGCGAATACGCTGATCCAGGACCTCCTGGACGTGGCCAAATCGCAGGCCGGCACCCTGGCCATCGCCCACGATCCCGTGGACCCGGCGTGGCTGGTCGAGGAATCCATCGAGCTGCACCGACCTCAGGCGGAAGCGAAGGGGCTGCGCCTCATCGGAAACGTGGCGCCCGGGCTCCCGCCCATTGCCGGGGATGCCAACCGGCTCCTCCAGCTCTTCGGCAACATTATCGGCAACGCGATCAAGTTCACGGACGAAGGAGAGATCTCCGTGAGCGCCGAGCCCGCCGGCGACATGGTGCGGTTCAGCGTGAGCGACACGGGACCGGGGATCCCCGACGATCAGCTTCCACACCTCTTCGACCCGTTCTGGCAGGCGCAGCGGGCCGAGCGCGCCGGCGCCGGTCTCGGCCTGGCCATCTCCCAGGCGATCGTACAGGCGCACGGCGGCGACCTCCAGGTCGACACAGAGCTCGGCGTCGGTACGACCTTCAGCTTCACGATCCCCGTCGCGACGCCGACGGAATCCGGCGAGGAGGCGTCACACCAGGATCAGCCGACGGCCCCGCCGGAAACGCCCGAGACCCGCGAAGCCGCAGACTAGCCCCTCCGAAAACCGGACTACCGTCCCACCGCGACGATCAGCGATGCGGCCGCGGTGAGGATCGATGTCGCGATCGTGACGATGTCCGATACCCTCACCCCATCACCGGTGCGCTCCGGTTCGTAGGGGACGGTGATGACGCTCCCCGGGTCCGGGTCCGGCATGCCACCGCCGAGGAAGAGGAATTTCCGGCCGCGGATCGCCGTCTCGCCGTTGGCAAACTGTACGCGTACCCGCTCGCGGTCGGCGTTCTCGAGGAAGCCACCGGCCTGGCGGATGTAGTAGTCGAAGCCGGCGTCGGGTCGATGCAGCACCTTCGTGGGGGAGGCAACGGCGCCGCGCACCTCGACGGTCGGGATGAACGGAGGGATGTAGATGGAATCGCCCGGCTGCACGAGGATGTTGTGGGAGCTGGCCGGGTTTCGCAGCGCCTCCTCGAAGGCGATCCCGACGCGGACACGTTCAAGGCTTCGTGTCGCCCGGGCTGAGCTGTCAGCGCGGAGCGTGTCACCGAATGGCAGCGTGTCAATGACCCGGAGCGACGGGTCGGCCTCGTCGCGCACCCGCCAGAGCTGTACGCCACGCAGATACGCCTCGTCGGTCGGGCCACCGGCCCGCAGCACCAGGTCCCGGATCCGCTCCGTCCGCGTCGCAATCGAGTACGGCCCAGGAAAGTGCACCTCACCGGTGACCTGGACCATCGCCTGGGCGTCGAAACCGGGGGCCTTGCGGATGTACACGGCGTCGAGGTTCTGCAGCTCGAAATCCGCGGCCTCCAGCCCTTCGAGGTCGGGCGCCCCCGAGCCGAAGTCGATCCGGTCGAAAATCAGGGCGCTGTCGAGCGCCACGTTGAACACCTGGGTCAACGCCTCGCTCCGCTCCTGAGAGATGACGACGCGGGAGACTTCGGCGGCGGCGAGATACGCGCCGGTGCGGAGCCCGCCGGCGAGGAGTACGAGGTCGGCTACAGTCATCCCGTCCAGGTACGGGTACTCGCCGGGGTTGCGGACCCACCCGCCAATGGACACTGTCCGGTCGTCACGCAGCTCGCGGGCCGCGTGGATGTAGATCTCGTCGTGCCCCTGGAGGAGCGGGTTCTCGACCGGCTCGCCGCTTGCCGTCCGGGCGAGCGAGACGGGGATCAGCCGGCGGGTCCAGTCCGGCTGGAGGCGCTGCACCTGTGCGCGGACCTCGACCGCGTCCGGGAGCAGCCCCCCGGCTCGCTCGATGATGTCCCACAGCCGCGTGTTCTCGTCGACGGCGTAGCGTCCCGGCCGCCAGACGCCGCCGGTCACGACCACCTCATTCTGCACTTCATCGAGGACGGCGAAGACGCGGATACGGTCACCGTCCCGGAGCGGGACCGGCTCCAGCTCCTCGCCATCCAGCGATCCGAGCGGCACGTCCAGCACCACGCGGTCACGCCCGGGTGCCCTGGCCTCCAGCGGCAGGATCCGCTCGATCTGCACGCTCCTGAGCTCCGCGTTCGGCTGTACGCCGCCCGCGAAACGGAGCAGGTCACGCAGGTCCTCGTCGGGGAGCATTTCGTACAGCCCTGGCCGCACGACGGCGCCGTCGATCTCGACGCGGCGCTCCGCGACCGGGACGAAGACGATGTCGCCGTGCTCGAGGCGGTCGTCGCCAGAGGCGATCCCGCGCACCAGATAGTCGTACAGGTCGAGCGTGCGGACCGTCGACCCGCCGCGGTTGATGTGCACGCGACGGAAGCTCCCCGCCCTTGACGGCCCGCCGGCGTAGTAGAGCGCCGTCAACCCGGTCGCCATGGCGCTCAGCTCATACGCCGCTGGCCGTTCCACCTCGCCAATGACGAACACCTGGTTGGTCCGCAGCCGCCCGAGCGACACGTGGAAGAACGTCGTTGCGTCTGCGCCTTCCCGGATCCCCGAGTAGACCTGCGAAAGGCGGTCGAAGAGGACGCCGCGGATGCCGTCTACCGTGCGGTCGGCGACGAAGACCTGGCCGACGCCGGGGATCACGACCCACCCCTCTGGCGAGACCGTCAGCTCGTACGCCAGCTCCACATCGCCGGTGATGACCAGGATCAGCTCGTCGCCCGGGCCGATCCGGTAGTCAGGCGGCACCGGGCCGGACGCCAGCGGCATGAACTCCGTTGTCGCGCGGCGGAAGAGGTCCCGGCCGAAGATCGGCGGCCCTGGCTCGGCCGGCACCGTGTCGGCCACCTGTGCGGAAAGGACAGTCGACGGCGTGACTCCCGGTGTCGGGATCGCGGGACCCGTCGCCCGCTCCGCACCCCAGAGGATGTCGAGGATCGGGACGGGGTCGGTCCCGGCCGGGACGCGAGCGGCCCGGCCTTCCAGCACGCCGAAGAACGGGTCGGCGGCGGCAGGATCATAGCCGCGCTCCACGAGCCGGCGGCGGACCTCGTCGATCGTGAGGCCGGACGCCCGGAGCTGCTGCAGTATCTCCTGCTCGGTGATCGGGCGGCCGAGCTGTTGCTCGAGCCGTCGCAGCAGCTCATCGGGCGACTGGCGTCCCGCCAGCTCTGCGGGGACCGCGAACAGTCCCGCCGCGAGGACGAGTATCGTAAACCATCTCATTGGCTTTGACCGGATCGGGCGGTAACCGTGGGTGGACGGAGTAGCCGCCAGGGGCGGCGAAGATCATGCAGCGTCTCGCGGGTCAGCCGCGCGAGCTCGTCGGAACGCACGCGCTCCGCCTGGCCATGGCTCCAGAACAACTGTTTGGCGACGGCAAGGACTATGGCCAGCATCCCACCAGCGATCAGCGCGGACGCGACCTTCAGGACCAGGCCGCGACGGTCCGGGAGCACCGGCGTCTCGGGCGCCTGTACGACGGTGATCACCGGCGTGTTCCTCACCTCGTCGATCCTGGCCTGCTCGTAACCCTGCGCCAGTGAGCTGTACAACTGCTGCCGCATGACGACCTCGCGCTGGAGCCTGTCGTGTTCGAAGCGCAGCTCCGGCGAGCTCTCGAAGGCGCGGTTCCGCTGGAGGAACGTCTGCAGTTCGGCCTCCGCGTCGCTCAGCTCCTGACGGACAGTGGCCAGTCGCTCCTCTATGAAGAGGCGTTCGGCTGCGGCCTGCGACTGCCGCTGCACGCGGTTGAACTCGTCGACGAGCGTGAGCATCCGCTCGGCGATCTGCTGCGATAGCTCCGGCCAGCGCGTGCTCACCGACAGCGTGACGGTGCCGGAGAGCCGACCGGTCGACAGCGACGTCATTTCGGCGAGCGCCTCCATCGCCTTTTCCCTGTCGCGGCCGGGTGAACCGCTTTCCAGCTCGAGGACTTCGACGAGGTTGCCGCGGCGCACGGCCTCGCGTCCGGGGAACAGTCCGGGGATCGTGACCTCGAACTCGGAATCGACGACGCGGCCGAGGATCTCCCTCGATCGCAGCAGCTCGACGTAGAAGTCGGGTGAGTACGCGTTTCCGGCAGTTGGCAGAATGAACCCGAGCTGCGCGGCCAGACCCATGGCGCGGGAGGCGGCGCTCTCGCCCGCGTACGGGACGAACGATCCGGTGGATGTGTACGTCCGCGGCGTGATGACCGTAATGACAGCGACGAGGAAGGCTGCGGCGAGGGGCAGGGCAACGAGCAGCCTTCGTTCCCGCAGCAGCATCGTCGCGAGCTCGGCAAAGGAGAGATCGTCCTGCTCTGGCGCCCGGCCATTGCCCCGCGCGTTCCCGCCGGACACGCGCCTCGCCTCACCCACTGCCCACCTCGCCTGATTTTCGACCATCCATTCGAACTTCCCGAATCGGTTCTGGTGTCACAGCGCCGCGCGCTCGTACACGGCTTTGAGCCCTTCCGCCGTGAAGCGCGCCGCCCTGTACCACGCCCTCGCCAGCGGATTCGGCGGTGCGTAGCGGTCGATCAGCCTACTCCAGACGCGGATCCCGGCGAGCCGTCGCCGGCTCACGGACGCCCGGTGCATGAGGAACGAAACGACCGGCTGGTCGACGTGCTTCACGCGCAGCCCGGCGCTCAGGAAGCGCAGGTACAGGTCGACGTCGACCTTGAGCGCGAGCGATTCGTCGTAGCCGCCCACGGCGAGCGCCGCGTCGCGGCGGAACGTCGTCCCCGAGTGCTTGAACGGCACGCGCGGCCGCACGAGCGTCGCCCGGATCATGTGGTCGTTGTCGGTGAAATCCGGGAGCCTCACGCGCTCGCGGCTACCGTCCTCGCGTACCACCCAGTAGTCGGTGTACACGAGATCCGGCGGCGGTTCCCCGTCGAAGAAGGTGACGATCCGCCGGAGCGCATCGGACGCCAGCTCGTCATCCGAGTCCAGGATGCAGACCAGCTCGCCACGGGCGGCGAGGAGCCCTGCCTGCCGCGCGGCCGCGATCCCGCGCGGCGGCTGGTGGAGCACCCGGAGTCGCGGCTCCCGGTCCGCCCGCGCATCCAGCCACCGGCGAGTGGCGTCACCCGAACCGTCGTCGACGACGAGAACGTCGAAGTCATCGAACTCCTGTTGCAGCGCGCTGGCGACCGCGCGCCGGAGCAGTGCGAGCCGGTCGCGCGCTGCGAGCAGGATCGTGACGCGCGGCGCCTCCGATCTCCGACTCATGGGCGCCGCCTCCGCATTGCATCACCGATCCGCTCCTCCAGCGCCTGGATCTGCGACTCGACCCGTGCGTTCCACTCCCGGCGGTACGCCGACAGGTCGCGGGCGCGGCCATCCAGCGCGCGGATCGCCGCCTCGATCGTGGCGGCGTCGTGCCGGACCAGCGTCGCCCACTCCCCGAAAAGCCGCTCCGTGAGCGACGTGTGGCTGACGATGAGCGGCGTGTCCGACGAGAGCGCCTCGCACGCGCCGCTGGGCTGCGTGGCGGGCCGTGTGGTCAGCACCAGCGCAGCCGCGCTCGACGCGAGGAGTGCGTGGTACTCCGGCGAGGGGAGGAACCCGGTGAGGCGGACGTTGCCGAGGGCAAGGAGATCCCGCCGCGTACGCCCATCGAGCTTCGCCGGTTCCGCCGTCACGACGAAGGTGTGATCCGGGAGCTGCCGGAAGACGTCGATCATGAGTGGCACCGGCTCGTCGGCATTGAACGACGCGATGACGAGCACCTGACCGGGCGTGCGCTCCGCCGCGCCGGGGATCGGCTCGATGGGGTCCATGACCACGACCGGGTCCACGCCGGGGAATCGTGACCGGGCCAGCCCTGCCACCTCGTCGTTGTGGACGACGACGGCGACGGCCCCCTCGACGAAACGGCGGGTACCCGGCACGCGGTTCCACCACCCCTGGATCAGCGCGTTGTGCGCGTCGACGATGTACGGCACACCGAGGAGCGCAGCGGGGAGCGCCGTGAACGCCGGTGGCGCCTGGACGAAGACGCAGGCGGGAAGGGGACGCCGGAGCCGCCCGAGCGATACCGCCAGCTTCTCGGCGTAGTCGAACGGCCGGAGCGCACGGCG
>DATMSC010000448.1:0-2089 GCA_035565595.1 Longimicrobiales bacterium
CTCCATCGAGGGGATGCTCAGATTCCGCGAGCGGACCACGGAAACGGCCGGGATCTACAACACGGCCGGCTTCAACGACGACACACGCGCATTCTGCTCGATCCCCGCCCGGCACGACCTGGCCCGGCGAGTGGACGCCAACTATCTCGCGAGGCTGGTCGCTCGCCACATCATCGACGAGGCCGATGCCCGGGTCATGGCCCGAGCGCTCGCCTACGATCTGGCAAAGGAGACCTATCGGCTCGACTCCGTGGCGCCAGCGACCGATCCATCACACAGGCAGGCGGTACGCGTATGAGCAGCGGCGCGCGAATCGAGCAGCAGCCGGAGGCGGCCGCACCTGCGGGCACGGAAGCTCCGACCTTTATACGAATCCATCCGAACGACGACGTCGCCGTCGCCGTACGGGCGCTTGCCAGCGGGGAACGACTGAGTGTGGATGGAGCCACGCTCACGATCGCGGATGACATCCCCGCGGGCCACAAGTTCGCGCTGCGCCCGATCGCCGCCGGCGAGCCGGTCCACAAGTATGGATTCCCGATCGGCGTCGCCACCGAGCCGATCCCGACGGGCGCTTGGATTCACAGCCACAACCTGCGAACGCGGCTCGAAGGCGTCGTCGAGTACGAGTACCGCCGTCGGTCCGCGCCCAGGCCGGCGCCGCCCGCGGCCATGCCGGTGTTTCACGGCTACCGGCGCGCGAATGGCCGCGTCGGCACCCGCAACGAGGTCTGGATCGTGAACACCGTCGGCTGCGTGAACGCCGCCGCCGAACGCATCGCTCGCGTTGCCAACGACCGGTTCGCCGGCGCGATCGACGGCGTCCACGCGTTTTCGCATCCGTACGGCTGCAGCCAGTTGGGCGATGACCTCCGCAACACGCAGCGCGTGCTCGCCGGCCTCATCCGCCACCCCAACGCTGGCGGCGTCCTCGTGCTCGGCCTCGGCTGCGAAAACAACCAGCTCGACGACCTTCTCCGCACCGCGGGTGACGTCGATCCCGAGCGCATCAGGTTCTTCAACACGCAGGACGTGCTGGACGAAGTCGACGAAGGCGTCGACGCAGTGGCCGAACTCGTCCAGCGCATGCAAGGCGACCGGCGCTTGGAATATCCTGCCTCGGAGCTGATCCTGGGCCACAAGTGTGGGGGTTCCGACGGCTTCAGTGGCGTCACCGCGAATCCGCTGGTGGGGCGCATTGCCGACCGACTCACGGCGCTCGGTGGCGGGGTGATCCTGTCCGAGGTCCCCGAGATGTTCGGTGCCGAGCAGGTGCTCATGGATCGCGCCGCGAACGAGGGCGTCTTCCGTGACATCGATGCCATGGTCAACGATTTCAAGTCGTATTTCCTGCGGCACGGGCAGCCGGTGTATGAGAACCCTTCGCCCGGGAACAAGGCGGGCGGGCTCACCACGCTCGAAGAGAAGTCTCTCGGCGCCGTCCAGAAAGGCGGCCAGGCGACCGTGACACGCGTGCTCCGCTACGGGGATCTCGGCGACACCGGCGGGCTTTCGCTTCTCGAAGCGCCCGGCAACGACGGCGTATCCTCCACCGCAATGATCGCGAGCGGTGCGACGCTGCTCCTCTTCACGACCGGCCGCGGCACGCCGCTCGGGTTCCCCGTTCCGACGCTGAAGATCTCGACGAATTCCGCGATCGCCGCCAAGAAGCCGCACTGGATCGACTTCAATGCCGGCGCGCTTCTGGACGGCGACGGAACCATGGACAGCCTCGTCGATGATCTCTTCGCGCTCGTGCTCGACGTCGCTTCGGGTCGCCGGCGCACGAACAACGAAACCCACGACTACCGCGAAATCGCGATCTGGAAGGAAGGCGTCACGCTGTAATAGCCGATCCGTCCCTGGCTGCGGGAGCTCGCCGGCCGGGAAACGCATTCATTAACGGCCAAACCCTCGCCATTTGGAGCGGTGGCCACGGCGACGCAATTCACCACGACCAACCCGAATCGAAATGAACGATGCTCTCGAGCGCCTGCGCTCTCTGAAACTGGTGCCGGTCGTCGTGATCGACGACGCCGCCTCGGCAGTGCCGCTGGCCCGTGCGCTCCTCGATGGTGGCCTGCCCTGC
>DATMSC010000449.1:0-5275 GCA_035565595.1 Longimicrobiales bacterium
AGCCCCATCTGCTGGCGACGCACCTCGAGCCGCCGGGCGATGGCCGGTACGAAAGTCTGCTCCACCGCATCGTGGAAGGTCGTGCAATCTTCGGGCGTGTAGTCGTAGCGGTGCTTGGCGGGGAAGGTGTAATCGCGGTAATTCGCGAATCCGGCGTTCGTCGCGACCTGCTGCCGGCGCTCCAGCTGTGCATCGAAGATATCGGCCAGTTCCTCGCGCTTGGCGATGTACGGTTGGAACTGGAGCCGGAACGCCCGCTCGCGGATGCTGCGGTCGGGGTCGAGCATGAACGGGTTGAGGCGTGGCAGTGGGATCTCCTCGCCCTCCCATTCGACGGTCATGCCGCCGGTGAGCTTGTTGTAGCGGGCGTTGAGCCCGGAGAGCTCCTGCTCCAGCGGGATGCTCTCCTCGCGGAAGAGATCACGCTCGGTCCGGAAACGGCGCAGCGTCGTCTCGAGATCGGGCCGGCTGTACCCGGTATCCAGCAGCTTGTTGGCGAGGCGGACGATCTGCTCGCCGCGCCGCGGGCCGATCTGGCTGGCAAAGCGCAGGTAGGCCTCTTCCTTCGCCGGATCGGCGGTATCGCACGATGCGGCCACATTCGCCAGGGACGCGGCCTCACTGAGCGCGACATCGAGCGCGTTCCAGTCGTCCAGCCACTGCTCGATGGCGGCGGTGTCCCCCGGCTCCAGCGGACGTTCCGCAAGCCGCTCGTACCAGGGAGCGATCTCCTCCCAGGTGGCGTTGGCGAACTGGTCCGGTGTCGGCGCGGTGAATGGCGCCTCGTTTGGAGTCGTCTCCTGATTCGTCATGGTGTGTGTCCTCGCGGTGTGATGCGGTGGCCCCGGACGGGCCACGTGTCGTCCTGACCACTGCCGCTATCCTACCGCGATCGGACAATCAGGAGACTGCGCTATCCCATTCCCATGGAACGCAGAGGACCTGGGGAGACATTCATGTAGGGAACGGCCTTGTGCCGTTCCGATGGCCCGTAGGGCCATATTCGAGGCGGGCTCCTTGCAAGCGCGGGCGCCACTCGGAGGCGAACACAGCCGGAATACCGGCTGGTGGCCGATTCGTCTCTCTGCGGCGAGGCACCCATAAAGCGTGCGGCTACGGTGAAAGGTGGCCGGGCTTACGGCACGCCCATAGGCATGTTGTGCTCTGGATATCGGGCTGCGCCCGATCGGAACGGCACAAGGCCGTTCCCTACAAGAACTTGGAACCTCCGCTACGTCCGCGATGCGACAAGCGGGTAATCATCGAGCATGCACACCATGAGGTCCTCATCGTACGGCGTGCCATCGACCAGCAACGCGCGAGGATCCGTCCCGTAGCGCACGAAACCATGCCGCTCGTAGAGCTTGCGGGCAGCGACATTATGGGATGTCACGGCAAGATGCACCTGAAGCACTCCGGGAGTGGATCGAGCATGATCCAGCGCCGCACGCATCAACGCGTCGGCGATGCCGCACCCACGCGCCTCCGGAGCGACGTACATCGCCACGATCGTCATGCGGTGCGTCTCCTTCGGCCGCTCTTCCCGGAAGATCCCGATCGTGCCGGCGAGCTCCTCCTCAACGAAGGCGCCGAAGGTCCGGCTCAAACCGCCCTCCTGCCGTGCCAGGAACTGCGCGAGTGCCGCCTCCGGCGGGACCGCCGCATACTGGGCATAGGGCTGGCCGAACGCATCCGGATGATCCCGCAGGGCGCGGAGTCGCAACGTCCGCCAGGCGGGGAATGTCTCAGCCGTGACGGCCTCTAACCTGTACTCCCCGGGCATCAGCGGCTCCCTCCCGGCCGGAAACGCGCGGCGAAGACCGGCGGAATTGTCGGGTAATTGGTCCACGAGAACGGCTTCGCCGCGCCAGTCCCATCCGAAAACGCCGGTTCAGCGACCCCATCCATGACGAGACCGGCGTTGAAGGCGGCGTTCAGGATGTCGCTCAGCGGGCGGTGGAAGGTGTACGAGGCCTCGGGTAGACCGATCATGCTGAGGCCGCGGGCCGGCGGCACCGAGAGGTAATTCTCCACGCGCAGGGAATGCGTCACTTCGCGACCGCCCGCGACGCGGGTGTTCTCCGCGAGAAAGTGACTCGCCTGGTGATTGAACGCCGGGTGCATGATCGTGAAGACGAAGCGCCCGGTCGCCGTCAGCAGCCGCGGCACCGCCCAGAAGAGCGGCTCGATATCGGCCATGTCCATCAGCGCCATGTTGCAGAGCACGGCATCGAACCGACCCTCGCCGAGATCGAGCAGCGCTTGCTCATCCGTGGCGTCGACGACCCGGTAGTCGATGGGGCGGCGCTCACCGTCGTTCTCCGTATCTCGCGACCGGGCGAGGCGAATGAACGTCTCTGCGAAATCGCACGCAACGACATTGACGCCGCGAGCCGCGAGCCTCCGCGCGAACGCCCCGTTCCCGCAGGCAACGTCGAGCACCGTCTCGTTCTCAACGATCTTCAGCAGGCCTTCCACCGCCGGGGCGACCAACGTGGTTTGGAGATCGTCGCCCTCTCCGGTTCGCTCGTCCCAGGAAGCTGCGTTGAGCTCCCAGATCTCGCGAGTGCGGTTGACCAGGGAACGGGGCGCGGCGTCGGATTCCGGGGATTCTGGCGGCAGGTCGGTCATAGCGCTCTCTCGTCATCGCCAGGGCGGCGGGGCTCCCGCGCGCCGGCATCGGATTGCTGTGTCCATCCTACCAGCGTGGCCCGATGCGAACGGCTTGGGATCGATGATCGGCGTCAGAGCAGGCCGCCGCCCAGCGAGAGCCGGAACAGTGCCAGCAGGAGGATGAATGTCGCGGAGAGCAGCCCGACGCGAACAAGCGGGTCGACATTCGGCCGGTCGCGGATCGCGACGTAGCAGAGAATGGCAGCCAGCGCCGACAACGGCACGGTCGTCAACCAGTTGAGCCAGCCCAGAAACGGAATCAGGCCGATGAGCAGGAAGCATCCTGCGAGAAAACTCAGGCCGCAGCCCAGGAGCCCCATAGCGACCTCCATTGAAATCATGTGTACAGACGCAGACAAGTCGATGAGGTTGGCGCGCATGCTGTGAAGATGCAGGATCGAGGTCCTTGGCCCGCCGCCCTTCGTCTCATGATTGCATATCGGCCGTTTGACGAAATGGGGGATAGCGGGAAATCGGGCGCCCCAAAGCCGTTGACGTGGCGGCCGTTGGTCACACGCGCTCCGCCCAGCCCAGCACCCCACCTTCCTGTCATCCTGACCAACGGAATGGGGCAGTTTAGTGGAGACACACCACTCAGAATGACGGCGTGTTAGGCCGCAAGTCAGCGAAGACCCGCAATTCAGCATAACGAGACGAGAGTCCTATACGGCAGAGCACAAAAGACGGGCGCCCCAGGACGCGGACGAGACGGGGTACCCCACAAGGTTGCACAGGTGGGGTAAACTATGAGGTGGAATAGAGGAAGCCATGCCGCATACGTCGAACCGGACGATTTGGCCCCGTTGCGGCATGCCACATGCGAATCAACAGGCGGTGATCCTCGACAACAGTTCACCATGAGAGATGAGGGAAGCACATTTGGTAAAGAAGTCACAAGCGCGCAAGCCGGGCCAGGGAGGCCCCTCCACACCATCCGGACCCGCCGCCACTCCGGCGAGCGACAGCAGCGGTCCGCGCCGCACGAATCCGGACGCCATCGCCGTCGAAGGCAAGATCATCGACGCGCTCCCGAACGCCATGTTCACGGTGGAGCTCGAGAACGGCCACCAGGTGCTCGGGCACCTCGGCGGGCGCATGCGCCGGAACTACATCCGCGTTCTTCCGGGCGATCGCGTCGTCGTCGAGCTCTCGCCCTACGATCTGACGCGCGGGCGCATCACATTCCGGCATCGCTAGCCGGTCATGTGCATACACGGGAATGCCGGGGTGGCGACCCCGGCATTTTTGTGCTCGCTACCCCGAAAGCGCTATAGTCCGCAGCATGGATCATGAACCTTCCACAATGGAATCTGGCTCGTGACAACGACAGGGAAGTATGCCGGGGGTCATCGCGCCCGGTGTTCGTGGTGATCGGATATCGTCGTGAGATCTTGGCGCGCATGGCTCGGCATCGCGATCAGTGCCTTCTTCATCTACTTCGCATTCCGCGGCCAGAATTTCGGTGAGATCAGGGATGCGCTTGCGGCTGCCAATCTCTGGTGGCTGATCCCGGCACTCATCCTCTACTTCTCCGGTGTCTGGGTACGCGCCATCCGCTGGCGAATCCTGCTCCAGCCGGTCGTCGACGTGCGGGCCAGGGAGCTCTTCCCCATCGTTGTCATCGGCTACATGGCGAACAACGTGCTGCCCCTGCGCACCGGCGAGATCGTCCGCGCCTTCACGCTCCAGCGCTCCCGGCAGGTTCCCATGACCTCGTCACTGGCCACCATCGCCGTCGAGCGCATCTTCGACGGCCTGACCATGCTCGGCTTCATGCTGGCGGCCATGGCGTTCGTCTCGTTCACCAGCGAGCTGCGGCATCTGGCGATCGTCGCCTTCATCGTCTTTGCCGTGCTCCTGATTGCGCTCTTCGTCCTCACTCTGGGCGGATCGCTCGTCGATCGCCTGCTGCAGATCGTGCTCGGCCCGTTGCCAACGCCGGTCGCGGACCGCGTGGAGCGGATGGCAGAGTCGTTTCTCGGCGGCCTGGCCGTGCTCAAGCGGCGGCGCGACCTGCTGCTCGTCGCGGGGACATCCCTGCTGGCGTGGGGGCTGGAAGCCTCGATGTACTACACGCTGGCGCGCGGCTTCAGCCAGCAACTGCGCGATGCGATGGGAATCGCGGCGACGCTGCTTACCACCGGCGTGGCGAACATGGCGACGCTCATCCCCTCCTCGCCCGGCTATATCGGCCAGTTCGAGTACGGGGTGAAGCTGGTCGTCTACAACGCCCTGGGCGTGCCAGAGAGCGAAGCGCTCGCCTACGCGATCTTCGTCCACGCCGCGCTCTTCTTCCCGATCACGGTCTGGGGCGTGGTCGAGTGGTCCCGACGCCAGCTCTCGTTCCGGAACATCCAGCGCGCCGCCGACAGGGATGCCAGTGTCCAGGCGGCCTCCACCTCGGCCGAGATGCCGTGACGCGGCGGCCCCGCGCCTCCACACATTCGTGACACAATCAGCAAACGGTCACCATTCGCTCCGCCCGGCGCGGGCGTAGACTATCGTGGTTGCGGCACATTGGCCGCTCGTACGTCGTGCATGACCGCGCCATGCGGTTCGGAGGTTCGAAGAGCAGATGGAGTTGTGGCAGGCGATCGTGCTC
>DATMSC010000450.1:0-2899 GCA_035565595.1 Longimicrobiales bacterium
CATCCGGGTCATTCCCGGCCTCCGCCGGCGCTCCGAGCTGATCGATGAGATCCTGCGCCAGGTCGCCCAGCCGGAGCGGATCGATCGCGTGATCGCGGTGTTGCGTCCGGATGCCGCTTCCCTCTGGAAAGCCGTGCGGCAGGAGGAGACCGGCTCCCTGCCCTATGAGGAGGCCATCGCCCGCGTCTGGCCCCGGGAGCGGCCCCGGGCAGAGACCCGGGTGCGCGAGGCGCTCGATGAGCTGGAGACCTCGTTGCTCGTGATGCATGCCTACCGCCGCGACGGCGAGCGCCGCCTCTTCGTGTCGCAGGAGATCCTGCATCCGGGGCGCGTTCCGACCACGTTGCCGTTGCGCCCGCTACAGCCGCTGGCGAAGGGGACGGTTCACGAGCCGGTTGCGCGCCATCCGCACGCGCTGGCGTGGGACCTGATGACCGTATTGCGGGAGATCTCGTCGTTCGGGGCACCGGTCTGGGTGCCGGGCGAATCGCTCTCCCGGACCTGGCAACGTCGCCTGAACGGGCGCCTCTGGTTCGGTGGGGATGAGGTCCCGCCCACCGGCTATCTCGGCTTTCTGCTCGTCCTGGCGCTCGGCGTCGGCGTCGTCGAACCCTCCACCGAACCGGTTGGCACCATGGTTGACCGGAATGCGATCCGACCGGCGCTCTCGGCCCGGATTCGCGGCTGGCGCGCGCGCTCGTTCGCCGAGCAGACGGCCCAGCTCATGGCGATCTGGCTTGCCAGCGACCAGTGGACCGAGGGTCGCGAGCGCGAGGAGATCGACGTCTGGGGCGCGGACTGGCGTGGCTTCCGTCACCGGCTGCTGGAAGCGCTGGCCGCGGTTCCCGCCGGTGAATGGGTGCTCGCCGAGGATATGGGGCGGCGACTCGCCGAACAGAACCCGTCCCTGCTCGGGACAACGTTCACGGCGGCGTCGGCGCGCTCGTCCGATGATCGCGGGGATGCCCGTGTGTCGGCGATCGCGCGGATCATCGCGGTCGAGCTGGAAACCGCGCTTGCCTGGTTCGGGCTTGTCGATCTCGCGCCGGTCGCCGGCAGGGGACTCGCTGTCCGCGTGACCGATGCCGCCCGGCGCAGGGTTGCGGGCGATGAGGCCGAGCCGGCGGCGGACGATTCGGAGCGGGAAGGGCCGGTGCTGACGCTCTCCGAGACGGGGACCGTCACGCTGAACCGCCCCGCTCCGCTCCACGTCTGGTCGCTGACCGCCTTCGGCGATGCCGAGGCCCTCCGTCCCGAGGCCGTCTATCAGCTGCGACCGGGCTCTATTGGCCGGGCCCTGGGTGCCGGGTTCGATCTCGACCAGATCACTGAGTACCTCACCCGCCAGAGCGGTGCGCCGTTGCCGGAGGAGCTGACGACACTGCTCCGGCAGTGGACGGTGGGCTATCGCCGCGTGCGTTTGCGGCGAGCGACGGTGTTGCATCCGGATTCCCCGGTCGCGGAGGACGATCTCCGCCGGATCGCGGCGGAGGCGGGGCTGGCCGTGCTCGATACGCTGGCGCCGGATGGTGGTCTGGTCGTCCTGCTGCCGGAGAGCGGGGAGGAGGGGGCTCCTGCCGAGGATCACCTGTTGAAGGCCCTGCGCGCCGGCGGCTACGTCGGCCAGTGGCTGGCGCCGGGATCCTCGACGGTGCCGCGTGCGGAGCCCGAACCGACCAAGGTCGCGGATGCAGCGCCGAAACGCCCCACCCCGCGCCGGGCCCCCCGCCGCTGAACGGCATACCTCCACCACACTCGTCATCCTGAACGGTGTGTCTAGCCCAGACTGCCCCAAACCATGTCATCCTGAACAACGTGAAGGATCCCCGTGCGCAGCGAAGCGAGAGCACACGACGGCGCAGCCGTCGCTTGCACTGCCGGAGCTCGTCGTGGCCGCAGTCGCGCCTCCTTGGGACCAGTCGGGCTGCGCCCGATGCGCTCTCGCTTCGCTGCGCGCGGGGATTCTTCGCTTTGCTCAGAATGACGTAAGGGGATGTCTCCTCCTTCACTGCATCCAAGGCGGCGAACCACCGGAAACGCGCCGCCGAGCGCGGGAGCCAGCGGGGTATACTTGCTGGTTGAATGATTTGGGCGCGCCGATCTGGATTTTGCGCGCTTTTCCCCTTCTCCGAAATCGTCGCCACGCCATCTTCCGGAGCGCCACGTTGCCGCCTCCCGTCGAAGATCGCCATGTGCCTGAAGGATCACCGACCCATGACCGATACCGTCTCCCCTGCCGCGTCGGGGCATGAGAAGCCCGTCGCGATTCCCGCCGATCTGGACGAGGTGCGCGTGCGTTTCGCGCCGAGCCCGACCGGCTCCCTCCATATCGGCAGCGCCAAGCAGATGATGTACAACGTGCTCTTTGCCCACGGCCAGGCAAAGCGCGCCGGGAAGAAGGGCTCCGTCGTCCTCCGGATCGAGGATACCGACCGCAAGCGCTTCGTCGAGGGCGCCGTGCAGAGCCTGATGGACGGGCTGAAGTGGCTCGGGCTGGAGTGGGACGAGGGCCCGGACGTCGGTGGTCCCTACGGTCCCTACATCCAGAGCGAGCGGAAGCATCAGTACAAGGAGGCGGCCGAGCAGCTGATCGCAAGTGGTCATGCCTACCCCTGCTTCTGCACACCCGAGCGCCTGAAGCAGGTACGCGAGGAGCAGCAGGCAAAGGGCCTGCCCCCGGGTTACGATCGCCATTGCCGTAACCTCTCGCCGGAAGAGGTCGGCGCAAAAATGTTGGCTGGCGAGAGCTACGTCGTCCGCTTCAAGATGCCGCTCGACGGGGAGACGCGCTTCGTGGATCTGCTGCGTGGCGAGATCGTTTACCAGAACGACAAGATCGACGATCTCGTGATCCTGAAGTCGGACGGTTTCCCGACCTACCATCTCGCGGTCGTCGTCG
>DATMSC010000451.1:0-7715 GCA_035565595.1 Longimicrobiales bacterium
CAGCGACTTCAGCTCCTCGCGCGTCAGCCGAGCCATTTCCGGCGTCGGAGGCGAGGCCCATCGCTTCCCCATGCGCGCCGCTCGCATCGTGCGTGGTGACCGGTCTCCCTGGCGCCAATGCAGGGGGCAAGGATCGCGCCCGTGCTACCGTAGACGCGCGCCCCGGATTACTTTCCGGCATGTTCGATGAACTCCGGCGCGCATGGCGCGAAGCCGTGGAGAACTTCCGCCGCGAGCTCCACGCCGACGACGACGGCACCGGGCCGACGAACGCCGCCGGGCTCGCCCGCGAGCTGGCGCGCGCCCGTGAGGAGCTCCGCCGACTCGAAGCCGATCTAGCCGACACGCGACGCCGCCTCGAAGCCGAGCAGGTAGAGGCGGACACGTGCACGCGGCGAGAGCGCCTCGCCCGCGATATCGGCGACCTGGAAACCGCAGAGATCGCCGTGCGCTTCGCCGCGAGGCACCGCGAGCGGGCGCTGCTGCTGAGCCAGAAGGCTTCCGTCCTCGCCGCCGAACACGCGCTCCGCACGCGTGAGCTGCAGGAAATGGAAGAGGTCGCCGCCCGCAACCACTTCCGGAACGACGCCGGCTTCGCCGACGCCGGCCCGTCCCGGAATCCGTCGATCGACTCCGCTGATTTCGACCTCCTCGAACAGGGCGCACGCGAACGCGCCGCCGCCGCTCGTCTCGAAGAGCTGAAGCGCAACATGAGGTGACAGCCCGCCTGCCAGGCGGCTCAACGGCCCATGGCATCGCCCCGGGCGGAGCGCGATCCTGCGCCCCAACGGAGGTGACCATGACGTTCGCCGACATCCTGGGCAGGAGCCCCGCCATGACGCGTGTGCGGGAGGCCGCGGCCAGGGCAGCCGCCGTCGATGCGCCAGTGCTCCTCACCGGCGAGACCGGCACCGGGAAGGGGCTGGTGGCCCGATCGATCCACCAGGCGTCCCCCCGCGCCAGAGCGGCCTTCGTGGCGGTGAACTGCGCCGGGATCGCGCCGTCCCTCTTCGAATCCGAGGTCTTCGGCCACAACCGCGGCGCCTTCACCGGCGCACAGTACTCCCACCGCGGGCTCTTCGAACAGGCGCACCGGGGCACCCTCTTCCTCGATGAGATCGGCGACCTCGAGCTGCCTCTCCAGGCGAAGCTCCTGACCGCGCTGGAAGATGGAGAAATCCGGCGCGTCGGCGCGGAACGGACGGTCCGGGTCGACGCTCGCTTCATCGCCGCCACCGGCGTCGACCTCGCCCGCGCCGTGGCGCGCCGCACGTTCCGGCAAGACCTGTTGCACCGGCTCCTGGTGCTCCCCATCCACCTGCCGCCGCTCCGGGAACGCGACGGCGACATCCCGCTCCTCGTCCGCCACTTCGTGGATCGCTACGCTCGGCGATACGGCCGCCCCGTTCGCGGCGTGGACAGGTCAGTGAGCGCCCGCCTCGGTGCCTACCACTGGCCCGGCAACGTCCGCGAGCTGGACCACGTCATCCACGCAGCAGTGCTCGCCTGCGATGGCGGCCTCATCCAGCTTCACCACCTCCCCCACACCATCGAACCCGCCAGCGCACCGGAGCCGACGCAGGACACGCCATACCCCGACGGGCGTTACTCCTTCGTCGGCTCACCCGAGGAGGAGCGCCGCCTGATCCTCAATACGCTCGAGCGCTGCCGCGGCAACCGCACCCGCGCCGCCAGACAGCTCGGCATGGCCCGCAACACTCTCCGCAACAAGATCCGCAGCCTCGGCATTGACGACCGGAACAGCGCATCCCGTTCCGCTCATTGACCGGTCAGCGTCCCAAACCGCTATGGCGGCGCCCCGCGGCCGCCACGCAAATAAGTGGAAGCACGAATTGATGTTGTGGCCCGCGCAGGCAGGCGCCGCGCGACGCAGGCACAGCGGGTGACCCACGGAGCAGGCACCGTCACCGGTCCGACCGGTGGCGACCCACCGTGAGATCGCCGCACCTACGTCACCGCGGCAATGCCGCAGAAAGGAGGGCCCAATGGAGGGAATTCGTCGGTTGCCCCGGATCCTGTTTCTGGCGTTTGCGCTGGGGGCTGTTGCGCCAGCGCTGAGCGTGCAATCGCTGCACGCCCAGGAGACCAGACTCCCGGTGGCCAGGCGGGTGGTCGAGTGCACGGTCGAGGCCGTGGTCACCTGCGCGGAGCCGATCCGGGCAGCGCCGACTCCGCTCGTGAAAGTCGTGATCGCGATCCTGTGCACGATCGAAGTCGTGGTGTGCGTCGTCACCGGTTGAATCCGGCAGTCGGAGTTCGGTTGAACGTGTGTCAACGTCCGCGGAGCCGGAAGCGGTCAGTGCTCCGGTCACCGCGGGGTCACCGCCAATAGGACGGAGAGCAATGCGGACCTCACGGTGGGTACTGTCGATCCTTGCTGTAGCCGTCGTTGGCCTGGCGGTCGTTACATGGAGGGCATCGGGCGGAGCGGGTGCCGGCTCGTTCGTCATTGGCGGCGAGTTACCACCGCTCCTCCCGGATGCGCTCGGCGAATGGCGCGAAGTGGGCCGGATCCCGGCGGACCTGCTGCGCAGCGACGGCCCGGTGGTCGCTCTCGAGGCCGTCGATGGCGAGTTGTTCGCGCTCCGCTACAATCACTGGTATCGGCTGGGGCGGTCGGGGCTAATGGGTCCGTTCGGCGATGCCACGCGCGGCTCGCCGAACTGGATCGAACGGGCGGTGGACCTGGCCTGGCACGACGGGCGGGTCTACCTGCTCGACGGCGGCCGGAGGCAGGTGTCCGTCTGGACCGATACGGGAACGCGGCTCCATGAGATTCCGCTCGAGCTGAACGGGACCGTGCCGTTCGAACCGGAGCAGATCGAGGTGGACGCGCTCGGGCGATTGTACATCGTCGCCCACGTGGCGTCGATCTACGCGCCGGGCGACTGGATGGTCCTGCGCGTGTCCGACGATGGTTCCTCCCCTGACACGCTCTGGCGCGCACCCTCGGGCGCCACGGCAGGTGCCGGCGCGAACATGCCACACATCTCGATACGTGGTGATGGCAACCTGCTCGTCGCGACCGCGCTCGACTACGAGTTGCATCGGATCGCCGAGCACGGCGAACTGCTCGACATCGCGGTTCGCCGGGACCCGCCGGCTTTCGAGGTACCTGACTCCATTCGCCGGCAGCACGAGGAGCTCCTCGCGAGACTCCCATTCTCGATGCGGGAGGCGTACGCGATGCCGGACCGTATTCCGCCGGTGCGTGGAGTAACATTGCGCGCTGATGGGTCGGTGGTCGCGCGCGTCGCCCGGACATTCGAGACCTCGTACATCGAATGGCTCGCGCCGGACGGCAGTCCACTCGGGACGATCTCCGGTGAGGCGATCGCCGAGCCCATCCACGTGAGCGAGGAATCGATCTTCCGAGCCCGCGAAGCGATCGACGTGATCGTCATCGAAACCGCGCGCCTCACGCTCCCGGATTAACCAATGCCGACCGTTACGCTGACCGAAGTGCGGGCGGGGTATCGTCGCCGGGACGGGGACGTCCTGCGGGCGCTCACGCTCACGCTGAGTCCTGGCGTGATCGGGATCGGTGGACCCAACGGCGCGGGGAAGAGCACGCTCCTCAGGGTGCTCCTCGGCTGCCTCGTGCCCACGGCAGGCGAGTGCCGGATCGACGGGGAACCGCCCGGTGATTACCTCCGGCGCGCGGGGATCGGATTCGTGCCAGAGAGTCCTGCCTTCGACGACTACCTGACAGTCGACGAGTTCCTCACCGGCATCCGGCGGCTCGCGCGCGGGACCGAACTCCACACCGGAGCGAGCGCTGTTGCAGTGGACCGCGGGGGCCGGTCGGAATCAGAATTCGCCCTCGACGCGATCCGCCACCAGCGGCTGGGGCGACTCTCGCTCGGGCAGCGGCGGCGGGTCGCGCTCGCCGCGGCGGCGGCGGGCTCGCCGGATCTCATGCTCCTGGATGAGCCGACGAACGGGCTCGACCCGGTTGCCGTCGCGTGGCTGCGCGAGGAGATCCAGGCGTGCCGCCGCGCGGGCCGGTCGATTCTCATCGCCTCACATCACCTGGACGAGCTGGAGCGACTGGTCGACCGGATCGTGATCCTGCGGGCGGGCCGCGCGGGCGCCGTCTGGGACCGCGCCGCCGCCCTCGACCGGTTCGGGTCGTTCGACGCGCTTTTCCACGCGACGATCGCTGCCGGCGCCGATTCCACGATGTCAGACGCCGGTGGAGGTGCACCATGATCCGGCGAGTCGCGGCCGGCTGGCACGCCCGACGCTGGCTGCGCGGCGCACCGGGAATCGCGGGCGCCATCGTCGTCGCGGCTTTTCCGGTGCTCTACCTCGTCGACGTGAACCACGAGCTGTTCGGCGGCAACTGGCCGGGCTGGAGTGGCGGCTGGAGCGTGATCGGAGTGCTCGTGCTGGCCGGCGTACTCGGCCGCGACGTCGCGAAGCCTCGTCCTGCCTGGCTCTGGCTCTACCAGAAGCGCGCGTCAGTCGCCGATGCCGCGATGACCGGCTGGCTCATGAACTTCGCGCTTGCAACCGTCGCCTTCGCGTGGTGGGCAGTCGCGCTGCACCTGGCAGCGTACAGAACCGGCAATGCGGCGGAGACCGTTGCGGCCGCGAGCCTGGGCCACTGGCTGACGCTCTTCGGGATATCGACGGCGCTGCTCTACGTCACCGGCGCTCTTCGCCTCGAGCACGGTGTGGAGATCCTGATCGTAGGCGTGGCCGCCGGCGCGATGGAGCCGCTCGCATCGCTCGCGTTCCCGCCACCGGTGGGCGCAGCACTCCATCTGCTCCTGCCGCCCATCACCGACGCCCGCATGCTGCGGGCCGGGGCAATGACGGGAGACTGGAGCACCGTGGCGAGGAGTCTCGCACACGTGCTGGCATTCGTCGGCGTGTGCCTGGCCGCCGGTACGCTCATGCTCTCGCGCTGGCGGCCCCGCGAGCTTTGACCCGCGCCGCCGCCAGGGCGAAATGACCGCGTCGGGCCGCGCGCTACTGCTGAATGATCACCAGTAGCGTCGGCGGCGCGAGCGATATTCACGGCGGTATTCCCCGGGCGGGCCGTAGAACTCGCCAGCCGCGCGCGCACCAGGGTAGGTGCGCCCCGACATGGGTCGACGACGCCGGCGGCCATACTCGCCGCCGTAGCGCAGCATGTCGCGTCCGTATTCGTCCCAACCGCCCCGCATCATGCGGATCCGGGTCCCACGCTCGCGGTCGTGGAATGGATCGCCGTAATCAGCTTCCCACCGGCGTCTGCGGTACTCGGAACCATAATATTCCGGCGCGCCGTACGGCCCACGCATCCGGAACTGGTCATCATAGTCGAGATCCAGGCCGTATCCACCTCGCGTTCGCCACGCGGGGTGTCCGCGTTGCGGCCTGCGTTGTGGCGCCGCCCGCCAGAACGGCCAGTCGTAGTCGAAACCGTAGTCGGGGCCTGCCATGGAGATACCCTCCTCGTTCGTCGGCGTACGGACGATCACGACGCCAGCCGGCGGCTCCCCCGGCTGGCTCGTCGGAACCGACGCTCTGTGCAATGATCAGTCCGAATGGGTGAGGAGAGGCGCCACGGCGCGCGCCGTGGCTTCGACCAGTGCGCGACGGTCAGGGTCGGGCTGACGAGGTGACGTGTAATAGAAGGAGATCGCGCCGTGGGGCAGGTCATCCCTGATCAGCGGCGTGGCGATCAGGGAAGTGAACCCCAGCTCACGCGCCGGCTGCCACCATTCCCGCATCTCCGATTCCTTGAACACATCCGCGACTTCGATGGACACCCCATCGGCGACCGCCTGGCCCGTCGGCCCGCGGCCGATCCGGATGCGGAGATTCCCCAGGTGACGCGCGGAGGACTGCGGCCAGTTGTGCGCGCAGACCAGCTTGAGGAGCGTGAGGTCTTCCGGATCGCGCAGGAAGACAGAGCCGAAATCGGCCTCGATGAGTGGAGCGACGCGGGACAGCGCGAGGCGGTAGACCTCCAGCGGGTTCGTCGCGACTGCCGCCGCGGCCGCCAGCATGTCTACCACGGCGCGATGCATGGACCTGAGCGAGCCCGGCCCGACGTGTCCGGTCATGACGCATCCAGATCGGTGGATGTTCGCGCCATCGCATGGGCGAGGCACCGCCCGTGAATCTCTTGACGTGCGCTGGCGGCAGACCTACTGTAACCCAACTTTTCCTCGCTGGTCCGGCGGTTGCCGGGACTGCGGCTCCTACCTGATACGGGCGGCAAGTTGCCGCATCTCGCGCTTACCGCGCAAGGGTACGAATCCCCTGAACCCTCAGATGAGGAGCAGTTCCATGAACAAGTCGGATCTGGTTCAGTCCCTATCCGCTCAGGCAGGCATCACCAAGGCCGACGCACAGAAGGCGGTGAACGCGCTCTTCCACCCGGAGAACGGTATCATCGCCGGCGCTCTGCGCCGCGGCGACCGGGTCCAGATCACCGGCTTCGGCACGTTCGAATCGCGGCAGCGTAAGGCGAGGACCGGTCGCAACCCGCGGACCGGGCAGGAGATCAGGATCGCCGCAACGACGAGCCCGTCGTTCCGCCCGGGGAAGGCGCTCCGGGACGCGACGAAGAAGTAAGCGGTCCTGCCCACTCAGAGGCCGCGCCCGGTCACGACGGCCTGCGCGGCTCTCTCTCCCGAGTCAACCCCTGGATGGGAACTGTCCGCCCGGCGCGCGACGCCGCACCGGTGTACTTCCCTTGCGATCGTAGTCGGCTCTGATGCTGCGGCCCTTGAGCGTGATCCCGTTCAGGGCCTTGAGCACCCGCTCGGCGTAATCGCGAGTGACCTCCACGATCGAGAAGGTGTCCCTGATCTCGATCCGACCGACCACGGCTGCCGGGACGTCCGCCTCGCCGGTTATCGCGCCGACCAGGTCGCCCGGGCGAACGTTGTCCCGACTCCCCACGCTGATGAACAGCCGCACGTACGCAGGCGGCGCCGCCTCCGGCGCCGCAACGGGTTCCTCGACGGGCGGCTTTGCCGGCGCCCGCCTCAGCAGTGCGCTCGCTGCCGCCGCCAGCTCCAGCGCGGACAGCTCGTGGAGAAGCGGCTCCAGTACCATGATCTGGGCGGCAAGGTCCTCCTCCGTGGCGGCGCGGCGGAGCGTCTCCCGAAACTGTTCGACCTCCGCGTCGATCTCGGCCGTCGGAAGCGTACGCGGTTCCAGGACCACGTTCGCATCGCCGGCAATTCGGTGCAGGTGACTCGTGTGCCTCGGCGCCACCAGCACGATCCCGCCCTCGCCGTGCCTGGCGAGCAGCGCCTCCGCGTCGACCGGTACGCCGTAGCTCACCGCAAGGCCGTCGCCGGCGCCGACCACCACGATCGAGCCATCCACCGTCGCATCGAACCCGCGCAGCTCCAGCTCGCTCGCCAGTGCCTCAGCGGCAGCGGCTGACCGGCAATAGAGTCGTGCACCCGCGGCGGCTTCACTGGTGGTCAACACGGCCGCCGCTGCGGCCGGCAGCTCTTCTTCCGGAACGGGGACGTAGCCGACCGTCGCAACGCTCGGCGCACGAGGAGCCGGCCGCCCCGGCTCCGGGACCGCCCTCGCCGGGACGTAGAGCGCGCGGCGGGCATGACGCTCCACGAAATCTTCCAGCTCCGGCATCGACGAGTCCGCAGTGATGACGCGCTGCGCCTCCCGCGGGATCGTCACCAGAATCGATTCGATGCCGTCCCAGCCGTGCAACCCGA
>DATMSC010000452.1:0-2210 GCA_035565595.1 Longimicrobiales bacterium
GCTGATCAGGCAGTTGCTGCCGGATACACCGAAACCTGCTTCCGGTCGCGACCTCGCCGCTCGAACGTGACGACACCGTCGATGAGGGCGAAGAGCGTGTCGTCCCTGCCCCGCCCAACGTTCTCGCCCGGGTGGAACTTCGTCCCCCGCTGCCGCACGATGATGCTCCCGGCGCTCACGAACTGACCGCCGTATCGCTTCACGCCCAGGAACTTCGGATTCGAATCGCGGCCGTTGCGGCTGGACCCGACGCCTTTCTTGTGTGCCATTGCGAACCTCCTCAGCCGAGCCGGATGTCGGAGATCCGGACCTCGGTGTACTTCTGCCGGTGCCCCTGCTTGCGCCGGTAGTTCTTACGCCGCTTCCACTTGAAGATAATGATCTTCTCGCCCTTGCCGTGGGCGACGACCTCGGCCTCGACCGTAGCGCCCGGCACGGTGGGGGTGCCGACGCGGACGCCATCCTCAGTGCTCGCGAGGAGCACCTCGTCAAACGTTACGGTCTCGCCCACCTCGGCCCTGAGGGCCGGCACCCTTACGGTCTTGCCGGTTTCGGCGCGAAACTGCTTGTCGCCCGTCCGAATGATCGCGTACATGCTCCCCATGCCAGTTTCGGGTCACAGACCCGTGAATATTGCCAATTGATCGCCGACTGTCAACCCGATGCGGTGTCTCGTCAGCCGAGCGCGTATTTCTGTGTCACGTCCGTATCTGCCGGCCCGGCGAGCAGCCTGAATTCGTCCTGCCGCATGAGCGGATCGTCGCGGATATCGAGCGTGAGCGAGCGGTCCTTTTCGAGCCGCCGCAGGAACTGCGGCTCCTCCTCGAGTATGTGGAGCGCGACCTCCGGATGCGTCCGGATCGTGATCCGCTTCTCGACTCCGTTCACGCTTGCGCGACGGATGGCACGCTCGATGCGCCGGACCACGGTTTCGGGGCGGAGCACGCGACCGGTCCCGCCGCAGTGCGTGCAGGGTTCCGTGAGTGACTGGAGCAGTGATGGCCGAACGCGCTGCCTCGTCATCTCGACCAGACCGAGCTCGGACACCTGGAATGCGCGGGTCCGGGCCCTGTCGCGCGCCAGATACGTCCGGAGCTCCTGGAGGACGCGGTCCTGGTTCGCCTTCGACTCCATGTCGATGAAGTCGCAGACGATGATCCCGCCCACATCGCGCAACCTGAGCTGCCGCGCGATCTCCCGGGCCGCGTCCAGGTTGGTCTTCAGGATCGTCTTTTCGGGATCCTTCTTGCCCGTGTAGCGGCCGGTGTTGACGTCGATCGAGACGAGCGCCTCGGTGGGCTCGATGATGATATAGCCGCCGGACGGGAGGTCTACGCGCCGCTGGAACGCCTCACGGATCGCGTCCTCCACCCCATACTTGTCGAAGAGGGGGAGCGGGTCGGTGTACAGGTGAACGCGGCTGATGAGGTCCGGCGCGACGCCCTCGAGGTACTGCTTGACCTCGTTGTAGACCTCCTTCGAATCGATGATGAGCGCGTCGACCTTCTCCGTGAACACGTCGCGGATGATCCCGCTGGTGAGCTTGGCCTCGCGGTGGATCAGGGCGGGCGGCTTCGCGCCGCGCGCACGCCGCTGGATCTTCCGCCAGGTGTTGAGCAGCGTACGGAGCTCCCGCTCGAAGATTTCGCGGGTGAGCTCTTCGCCGACCGTGCGGATGATCACGCCGCCAGCACCTTCGGGCATGATCTCCCGGGCGAGCGCCCGCAGCCTCGCGCGCTCCTCCTTGTCCTCGATCTTGCGGCTCACGCCGATATGGTTGGAATACGGCATGAAGACGAGGAACCGGCCAGGTAGCGAGACCTGCGCGGTGACACGGGGGCCCTTTGTGCCGATCGGTTCCTTCGAGACCTGGACGGTGATGCGCTGGCCCTTCTGTACGAGATCCTGGATGGGCGGGTAGCGTCCCTTGCCGTCGGCGGAGACCTCGTCGTCCTCGTCCTCGTCGTCGTCCGAATCCACCGCCGCGTCTCGCAGGATGTCGGACACGTGGAGGAACGCCGCCTTGTCGGTCCCAATGTCGACGAACGCCGCCTGGATCCCGGGCAGTACTGCCTGGACCTGACCGACGTAGATGTCCCCGACCAGCCGTTCGGTGTCGGGGCGATCCACCATGAATTCAACGAGGGTGTCGTCTTCGAGGATCGCGACCCGGGCTTCCTGCGGGCCAGCGGAGATCAGGATTTCTCTTT
>DATMSC010000453.1:0-2639 GCA_035565595.1 Longimicrobiales bacterium
TCCAGATACGTCACGATCTCGTGGAGCCTCATCGTCACCCTCCGGCGGAATGTGGAAAACTACCCACCACTTTTCCACTATGCCATAGCGGCATGGGTATCTACGGCGTAAGTGTATGTACAACAGTACGTTAGGTGCGCGGGACGTGTGTGGAGAATCCGCCGGGGCGTCGATTCGCGTGTGGAAAACCGCCTTTGGGGACCTGGCCATCCGGTGAGCCTGATGCTGGTCGCCCGGGGCGAGACGCGGCCCGGCACTTGCGAGCCGTGGCGGAGTTTGGCCTTGCCAGTTCCGGCGGTGGGCTCCGGCAGGCCCGCGCTCTTCGGGGATGGGTAGCCGGGTGGTGTGCTCCGGCAACTGGCGCTGCGCGGGTCGGGATCAGCCTGCGCCCAGTGCGGGCGCTGGCACCCGGGCGTCCGGCGTTGCGTCCGGCTCGCGGGCGACTTCGCCGATGTGGACGCTGCCGTTCACGCGGCCGCCCTCGTCCAGTTTGATCCGACGCGCGTGGATCTCCCCTTCGATGACGCACGTCGACTGCAGCTCGAGGCGGCTCTCGGCGATGACCGTCCCGTAGACGTGGCCGCCGATCACGGCGTCCTGGGTGTGGACATCGCCCCTGACCACGCCGTCCTTGCCGATGACGACAGCTTTCCCCGCCTTCACCATTCCTTCGACGGTGCCCTCCACCCGCAACGTCCCTTCGGTCTCGCAGTCGCCCGTGACGCGCATACCCGGACCGATGATCGAGATGACGCTCTCCCGCGAGTGGGTGCCAGGGGTTTCCTTGGTGAGCTGCTTCGCCATAGGTGCCTCTTGCGCGGCGGTTCTTCGGAATAGTCCCATTGTCAGGGGCTCTCGACGAATTCCAGCGGGTCGACGGTCTGGTCGTCACGGCGGATTTCGAAGTGGAGGTGCGGCGCGGTGGAGCGCCCCGTCGACCCCGTGAGGCCAATGACCTGGTGGCGTTCCACGGCCTCGCCGGCGGATACGAAGGTTCGGGAAGCGTGGCCGTACAGCGACTGCAGGCCGCCACCGTGATCGAGGAGCACGTACAGTCCGTAGACCTCGTCGTTGCCCACCTCCGCCACCCGTCCTGCCCCGGAAGCGCGTATGTACGCATCGGAGGCGACGGCGATGTCCAGTCCCGGGTGGCTGACGCCGCCATCCGAGATGGCTCTGGTGATGTAGCCGAGCTGCGTCAGCGGCCAGCTCGACGGCGTGCTCACCTCGTCGGCAGAATCCTGCGGTTCGGGCTGACCGCGGAGAGGCGGGAGCAGCGATTCGCCGCCCGGTGGCGCGGCATCGCCGCCCAGCAGCTGGCGCACACGCTCGTACTGCGCCTCCACCTCAGCCAGCATGCGCGCCAGCTCGTTGATCTGCTCGCGTTCGGCTTCGAGCCGCGCGACCTCGCGTTCGAGCCCCGGAACGCGGGCAGCCTGTGCGGCCACGTACCACCACATCGAGACCATCACCACGAAGAGCCCCGCAACTACGGCCGCGGCGACGAGCCCGAGCTTGAGCGCGCGGTAGCTGACCTCGTACGTCCGGGTCTCGAGGTCTCCGTGGGGTACAACGATGAACGTCAAACGCCGGTCACTCATGACTTCAACCTCAGCGGCCCGGGCGTGAGCGTGGTCACCCGAGATCCGTTCACGACACCAGCTCGCCGGCCGTACGGCCGGTCAGGATCTCGACGACGCGGTCGAGCTCCTCCGGATCGTGATACGTGATCTCGATGCGCCCGGCGCCGCGCCCGCGGCCTTCCCTTATCCTGACGCGCGTACCCAGAGCCCGTTCGAGCGCCTCCTCGAGACGCTGCCGGGCCGCCGGCCGGCGCCGCGTCGGGCTCGTGGCAGCCGATTTCGCCGAACGCGCGGCGCGCACTCTCGCCTCGACCTGGCGGACGGTCCACCCCTCTTCGGCCGCCTGGCGGGCGAGCTCCGCGATCCGGCGTTCATCGCCGATGCCGAGGAGCGCCCGCGCGTGACCGGCGGACAGCTTCCCTTCGCCGACGAGGTTGCGCACCGAGGGTGGCAATTGCAGCAGGCGCACGGTATTCGCGATCGTCGAGCGATCCCGGCCCGTCGCCTCGGCGATGTCGCTGTGGCTGAACGAGAATTCCTCAATGAGGCGCTGGTATCCGGCGGCCTCGTCGAGCGGGGAGAGTCCGGCGCGCTGTATGTTCTCGACAAGGGCGAGGACGAGCATGGTGCGATCATCGGCGACGCGCACGACGGCCGGCACCTGGGTCCAGCCGAGGCGCGTGATGGCGCGCCACCGTCTCTCGCCGGCGATGAGCTCCCAGCGGTCGTCACCGGCGGCGCGCACCACGAGCGGCTGGAGGAGCCCGTTGACGCGGATCGACTCCGCCAGCTCGGCCAGCTCTTCCTCGGCGAATTCGCGCCGTGGCTGGTACGGGTTGGGCACGATGGACGCGACGGCGAGGCGCGTCACCTCCCCTTCGGCGGGCGGCTGTTCGAGGTACTCGCCCAGCAGTGCCCCGAGACCCCTCCCCAGACGGTCCCTGCGGTTCACCTCGTCATCCGTCCCGTTGCTGTGCGAGTGCCGGCGTCTCACGCTGCGGCGCGCCCTCCGCCATTCTCTCGAGCACCTCCCGTGCGAGGGCAAGGTAGCTCTGG
>DATMSC010000454.1:0-8031 GCA_035565595.1 Longimicrobiales bacterium
CATCGATCTAGCGGGTGGCGTCTGAGGACCAACGCCATGCGTATCGGCATCGACCTGGGCGGCACCAAGATCGAGGGGATCGCGCTGGAGGGTGAAGCGGTAGTGGCTCCCCGCCGGCGGGTACCAACACCCCGCGGCAACTACGAGGGCACGCTCGACGCCGTCGTCCGGCTGGTCCGCGACATCGAGGCCGACACCGGGCGCACGGGAACCGTCGGGATTGGGATCCCGGGCGTCGCCAGCCCTTCCACGGGGCTGGTCAAGAACGCGAATTCCGTCTGGCTCATCGGCAAACCTCTGGCCGCCGACCTGGAAGCCCGGCTCGGCCGGCCCGTCCGATTGGCCAACGACGCCAATTGCTTCGCCCTCTCCGAGGCCGTGGACGGCGCGGGGCGCGATTTCGACGTCGTTTTCGGCGTGATCCTGGGCACCGGTGTCGGCGGCGGGATCGCGGTTCACCGGACCATCATCGACGGGCCGAACCTCATCGCCGGCGAGTGGGGCCACAACCCGCTTCCGTGGCCCACGGACGAGGAGCACGCCGAGCCGCCACCATGCTACTGCGGCCGCGCAGGGTGCATCGAGACGTATCTTTCCGGACCCGGTTTCGAGTACGACTATAGCAAGATCAGCGGTGATTCACGGCCAGCCCCGGAGATCGCGGAAGCCGCTGCCAGAGGCGACGAGGCAGCGGCCATCGCCGTCGCACGCTACCACGACCGACTGGCGCGCGGGCTCGCCTCCGTAATCAACGTTCTCGACCCCGACGTGGTCATCCTCGGCGGCGGGATGTCCAACCTCCCGGGGCTCGTCAGCGCCGTGACCGGGCGCCTCCCGCGATACGTCTTCTCGGACTCCGTGCTGACGACGGTGGCGCTGAACGTACACGGCGATTCCAGCGGCGTCCGCGGTGCGGCATGGCTCTGGCCGGAAACGCCCGAGGAGCGCAGCGACGGCGCAACGGCTCCCCGACACCTGGCACGATCCTCAACCCGTTCCGGCGAGGTGATCCCATGAAGCTCCGACGAGCCGTTCCGTTCTTTGCGGTTTCCGATATGCAGCGCTCGGTGCGCTATTACGTCCACGGCCTCGGCTTCGACATGAAGCGGGATTGGACGGTGGGCGGCGAGCTCCGGTGGTGCTGGCTCGAACGGGACGAGGTCGCGCTGATGCTGCAGGCATACCCCCGGGACGACGACCACGCCTGGTCGCCGACCGGGCAGGTGGGCGAGGGCGTGACGATCTATTTCCTGTGCGACGACGCACTTGCCGTCTACCGCGACTTCAGGTCCCGGGGCGTGGACGCCGCGCCGCCCTTCGTCGGTAATCGCATGTGGGTCACGTACCTGCGCGACCCCGACGGCTACAGCCTCGCCTTCGAAAGCCCCACAGACGCTCCGGAAGGCATGCAATACGCCGAGCTGGAGGCCGCGGCCGGGTGATGGTCTTCCCGGGCCGGGACACGCCGTCGTGTCACGATTTTGCGGGTTCGTGCGTCTCAGGTTACTCGCGCTGTCACCGTGCGCTCCGTTTGCGGCAAGTCGGGCCCGTTCCAGGGGTCGCCGGCCGTGGACGGACGCACCCGAGGGCGTCCGAGCCGCTCGACCAGTGTCAGGTCGAACGACGCCACGGACCGTAAACGCGGAGGGGCCCCGTGCCTGCAGCCACGCTCGAAGCCGGCGTACAGCCGGTACTGGAAACGCCGCGGCTGATACTGCGGCCGTTCGAGCTGTCCGACGCGTCCGCCGTCCAGCGCCTCGCCGGCGCCCGTGAGATCGCCGCCATGACACGCACGATCCCTCACCCGTACCCCGATGGAGCCGCAGAGGAGTGGATCCGGAAGCACGGTCCCGCGTTCGAGCGCGGGACTCATGTGACCTTCGCGGTAACCCGCCGGAACGGGGCGGAGGTCGTTGGCGCGGCGGGGCTCGCCATCGACCGGACTCACGAACGCGCGGAGCTGGGATACTGGATCGGCGTCCCCTACTGGAACCGGGGCTACGCAACCGAGGCCGCGCGCCGGATCATCGCTTACGGCTTTTCGGATCTCGGACTGAATCGAATCTTCGCGACCCATCTGCCGCGCAACACCGCATCCGGCCGCGTGATGCAGAAGGCCGGAATGCGCTTCGAAGGCGTCCTCCGCCAGCACATCAGGAAGTGGGGCGTCTTCGAGGACGTGGCGGTGTACGGTATCCTCGCCGAAGAATACCGGGATCGTTGAGGAGCGGGTTGCACCGGAAAACGCGTGCGCATCCCCACGATCGTTTATATTGACACGCATGAACCGGTATCGTGGGGACGCGCGGCGTACGCCCGCAGCGTTCCGGAGCCGCGCGCTCCACAGTCCCTTCCCTTCTGCTCGCGAGATTCCCGCATCATGAGCACGGAATCCGCGGCGAATCATCGCGCGCCAGCCGGCGGCGGAGTCACCGACAGCGACGTGGCGTGGTACTCCCGCCCCGAGCTGTCCGGCGCCTGGACGATTCCAGCGTGCGCGATCCACGGAGCTTTACTGGAGGCCCACCGTTTCCTACATCGCGGTCGCACGCTCGACCGTCCGGGGATCGGCCCGCGCGCAGCGGAGCGTTGCGAGATCTGTCGCGATCCGGGGATCATCGAGCAGGTCGAATCGTGCACGTGCGAGCGCGAGCCGTGGCGCTGCCCCGCACACCAGAACCTGGGGTGCGGCGGGTGATCACGGTCCGGCCCGTTCGCCGGGAAGATGCCCCGGAATGGGAGCGGATGCGGCAGGTCCTCTGGCCACTCCCCGCGGGCGTGAACGCCGCGGAGATCGCCGCATTTTTCGCCGGCGACAGGCGCGACCCCACCGAAGCGTTCCTGGCGGTCGACGGGAGCGGCGTCCCCATAGGATTCGCCGAGACCACGATCCGCTCCCACGCCGAAGGGTGCGAGCCGGGGCGCATCGCGTACCTCGAAGCGTGGTTCGTCGACGAGGGTTGGCGCGGCCGAGGTGTCGGTGCAGCGCTGCTCCGCGCCGTGGAAGCCTGGGGCCGCGCACAGGGGTGCCGCGAGCTGGCATCCGACACCGAAATCGAAAACATGGACAGCACTGCCGCCCATCGGGCGCTCGGTTTCGATGTCGTGATGGAAATCCGCTGCTTCAGGAAGTCGCTGTGAGACCTGAGCCCCGGAGCCCATTTACCGCTCGGTGGCGAGGCGGCATGGGTGCTGCCGGAAAACGAAAGGCCCTGGTGGCGAGGGTGGATCGAGGGTATCGACTACGCATTCGCGGAGTGACACCAGCGTGACCGCGCTGCGGACCCGGCTTCGTCGCGCAGCGAGAATCGGCGTCATCGAGGTAGCGCTGCTCACAGTCGGCGCCTGTACCGCCGCACCGCCGGATGAGCCGCCCCGGGCGACCTACCGCTGCGGCGACGTGACGTTCACCGCCACATTCGTGAACGACAGCGTTTTCGTCGCTTTCCGGGGCGACACCATCCGCCTGCCGATCGCGATCTCGGCGTCGGGCGCGCGCTACTCCGACGGCCAGCGCACGTTCTGGGAGCACCAGGGCACTGCCCGCCTGGAGCTGCCGGACACGACCATCGACGCCTGTCCAATCGTCGAGGACTAGCCCGGCAGTGAGGCACGGGAGCGGCCGCTGATTCGGCCGGCCCCCGTGTCCCGACGACCTCAGCGCCTGTTGGCGGTCAGCCCTCCTCCGACCGCCACTTGATGCTGCACCCGAGCGATGGCTTCTGGTCACCGGGGATCGGCCTGCCCTCGAGGAGCGCGTCCATGGCGGCGCGCAGGTCCTTCCCCGTGACCGGCACCAGCGAGTTGGGCCGGGAGTCGTCGAGCTGGCCGCGGTACACCAGCTTCCCGTCGGCGTCGAAGAGGTAGAAATCGGGTGTGCACGCCGCCTGGAACGCCCGCGCGACCTCCTGCGTCTCGTCGAAGAGGAACGGGAACGTCCACCCCTCCCGCTCCGCAAGCGCCTTCATCTCGGGCGGCGCGTCCTGGGGGTACGTTTCCACGTCGTTCGCGTTGATCGCGACGACGCCGATCCCTCGCGGCTGGTAGTCCGCGGCCACGCGGCCGAGCTCCGGGAGCACGTGCTTCACGTACGGGCAGTGATTGCATATGAACATGACGAGGAGCCCGCGCTCGCCCATGGCGTCCCGCGCGGCGACCGTCCGGCTATCCACCGCGTTCACCAGTTCGAAATCCGGGAGCTTCGTACCAAGCTCGAGCATCGTCGAAGGTACAGCCATGTTTCTCCTCCTCCTGTCGAGTCACGCGCGGCCACCATCCGAGCCTGAGCGGTGAAAGCTCTGTCCGGCCGGCGCGGTTCACCCTCATCTTCCTCCCGAATGTAACACTGGCGCGGGTGCGATCCACCCGCCGCCGCGACTCTGACGCGGCGAACGTCAGGCAACCCATTCGGACTGGAGGCGACAATGGCAGGGCTCTCCCGGATCGGCCAGGTGTCCATGCGCGCGCGGGACATCGACCGCGCCGTCGCGTTCTACGAGGAGGTCCTCCAGCTTCCGCTCCTCTTCCGGGCCGAGCCGAGTGCCGCGTTCTTCGACTGCGACGGCGTGCGCCTCATGCTCGCCGTCCCCGAGGCGGCCGAATTCGACCACCCCGGTTCCATCCTCTACTTCCGCGTTGACGATGTCCGGTCCTCGCACCGGGAGCTGACCTCGCGCGGCGTCGCCTTTCGCACCGACCCCCACCTGGTCGCCCGGCTCCCGGGCCGCGAGATCTGGATGGCGTTCTTCCACGACAGCGAGGACAACACGCTCGCCATTGTGTCCGAGCACGCCGCCTGAGCCGCTGGCGTGGCGGGGCCGCGTGCGCCACCCACCGACTCCGCCCGGCGTCACGCGCTCGCAGTTTCCTCCGTGTCGCCGGCCCGGCCGCTGATCAGGAGCACCGTGGCGCCCAGCCCGATGATCGTGGCGACGAGCGCGGCGAGCCCGCCGATCCAGGGCAGCGCCTGCGCCGCGAGCACGAATAGAGCCCCCAGCAGGAACGCGACCACGGCTCCCTTGCGGTCGTGACCGGCCCGAGAGCCCAGAATCAGTCTGCCGATCCAGACTGCGACCACCGCGCGGGCGAGATAGACCACGATCAGGTAGAGCGCGGCGGCGATCACGGCGAGAGGGATGCCGATCACCGTGATCGCGACGGTGAGAATCACGATCGGCACCACCACGAGCGCCGCGACTCCGAGTCCGGCGGTGACGAGCGGACGTCGCCGGATCAGCGCGGCGGCGGAGTCGATCCTCCTCGGAAGGATCGCGACGGCCACGGTGCCGGCCGCGAGGAACCCGATGGCCAGCAGGATCCTGAGTAGGCGCAGCGCGCCGCCCGGCCTCGGGGCGGGTTCGGCGACGACTTCCCCGTCCACACGCGCGCCGGTGTCCGTGATGATGTTCGCGCCGGTCGTTCGGGCGTACAGGTTGCCGACAACGTGCGCGTTCGGCCCAAGCCGGAGCGTCGCCGCGCGGACGCGCGCATCACCTTCGATCACGCCATCGATCACCACGTCAGCGCCGTTCACTACAAGCACGCCGCCCACGGTGCCGGCCACGCGGACCTGCCCCGCCGCGATGTACGCATTGCCCGCGATCCGCGACGCGGGCTCGACAGTCACCTGTCCGCCGGCGAGCGTGGCGTTGCGCCCCACCGGCGCGCTCAACCGGATCTCGCCCCCGGCCGCGCGCACGCTCCCACCGATCGAACCGGCGATCCGCTGCGCTCCGCCCGCGCCCAGGTAGTCGCCGCCGGCGGAGCCCGTGTAATCGATGTCGCCGCCAGCCACGATCGCGTCGCCCGGAACCGTTTCTGCGATGCTGATCTGGTTGCCGGATACCACGATGTCGTTCCCCAGCCGCATCGCGCCGCCGCGCTGGCCACCCGCCCGGTCGCCATTGCAGGCGAGCGCGGCCGTTGCGGCGATCAGGAGGAAGGCCAGGGTCCGCCCGCGAGCTCGCATTGTCACCGGCTTCGTCATCGTGGTCACCTTCCGTTCCCGCAGTCGTGGTGCCATCATCCGGTAAGGAAAGACCGTGCCGGCGGGAGCTGACCGCCGCCGGCCCGTGTGGTGGACTCTCGTGTGATCGGAGGAAGGTGTCCCGCCCGGATCTCGACCGCGTCACGGACCTGCTCCACCAGGTCGGCGCGGAAGTCATACTCCCCCGTTTCCGCAACCTCAGCGGCAGCGACATAGAAAGCAAACCCTCGGTCGGCGACCCGAACGACATCGTCACCATCGTCGACCGGTTGACCGAGGAATGGCTGACCCGTGAGCTGGCGAAGCTCGCGCCGGGAGTGCCCGTCGTCGGCGAGGAGTCGACGCATGCGAACCCGGATCTGCTCCGCCTCGTCGATGAAAGCGACGCCCCGGTCTGGGTCCTCGACCCCATCGACGGCACGAAGAACTTCGCCCGCGGCGATGACGCGTTCGGCGTGATGCTCGCCTGGGTCGAGCGCGGCCAGACCACGGCCTCGTGGATCGTCATGCCGGCGAGGGCTGAGACCGTCGTCGCCGAAGCCGGCAGCGGTGCGTGGCGCAACGGCGAGCGCCTTCGCGTCCCCGCCGACAGCCGCACGGAGCCCTATTTCGGCGTCCTCTACGTCTCCTACATGCCTGACGCTGTGGCTGCCGCAGTCGCCGATTCCGCCCGCGGCCGCTACGCCCCCGCGCAGCTCGCCGACTGTGCCGCAGTCGAGTATACCGATGTCGCCGCCGGTGCCAAGGACTTCGCCGTCTATCACCGCCTCTATCCGTGGGACCATGCGCCAGGCGCGCTTATCCTCACCGAAGCGGGCGGCTGCGTCGTCCACGCCGACGGCACGCCGTACACCGCCCGTGCCCGCGAGAGGATAACCGTCGTCGCGGGCAACGCGATCATCGCGGGGAGCGTATGCGCGTGGCTGCGCTCATAGGCCGGCGGCGGCACTGTTCGGTGGTCGGTGAAACCGCGCTCCGCGCGGCTGGCGTGAAATAGAGTCTTACGGAACCCGTGGTGCGGGGATGACGCTCGGGGCAATGCCGCGCAGCGCAATGGGGGGTGGGATGCCCGTTCCCCGTCTTCGGCGGGAGGAAGTCCGCGCGGCGCCCTATCGCCGGTGCTGGTCAATGAAAGACCACTGAACACCTGTACGCTGACAACGGGCGCGGGACTTTCCGCGCGACCACCCCTCCCCTACACTGAATTGAACACTGAAAACCGAACACTCGAAAACCGCTGCGCGAAGCGCAGCATCCTCCGGAGGCGCGAATGCTCCCTGATTTCGAAGCGGAAATGCCCACGACTCGCCGGCTGCTCGAACGGGTACCCTCCGAGCACGGGCAGTGGCGACCTCACGAGAAGTCTTTCCCGCTCGGACATCTGGCGCAGCTCGTCGCGCTGATGCCGGGCTGGATCGGCACCACGCTGACCACCACAGAGCTGGACCTCGCCACCGGCAGCGGCTACACGTACGAGAATACGGAAACGTTGCTCAGCCTCTTCGACCAGAACGTCGCCTCCACCCGCGAGGCTCTCGCCGTGGCTACGGACGCCGAGCTGGACGTGCAGTGGTCCCTTAAGATGCGCGGCCAGGTCCTGGCCACGTTGCCTCGCCGCGTCTGGATTCGCCAGCACCTCAATCACCTGATCCACCACCGTGGCCAGCTCACGGTCTATCTCCGTCTGCTCGACGTGCCGATCCCGTCCATATACGGCCCGACGGCGGATGAACCCTGGGGCAGTTGAACGACTGAGCGTGAACCCGAACACGGGGCGCGGAACGCGCCCCAATGAACACTGAAAACCGATCACCGGAAACTGCCGCGCGACGTGCGCCGTCGCCTTGACACTCGAAGACGGCCCCGATTATCTTGCGCCCTATGAGCACGCGCGTCGCACGGCACCGGCATCACGCTCACCATCACGGCCCTGGCGGGTCGCGGTGGCGCGTAGCCGTGCTCGCGTGAAGCGACGCGGCGAGCGGCACGCCGCGGCCCGTCCAGGTGGACGGGCCGCGTTTTTTTGTTGGGGCACTCCCGCCCAC
>DATMSC010000455.1:0-2354 GCA_035565595.1 Longimicrobiales bacterium
CGGACCTACATGGAGCTGGCGCCCTGGACCGTGCTGTACCCCGGCCTGGCCCTGGCGCTGCTGGTGCTGGCGATCAACATTTTTGGCGACGCGGTGCGCGATCTCCTGGACCCCCGGTTTCGTAGCGAGACGTGAGACGACGGGGTATAATTTTGGTGCGGCCCTCGGCGTGACACAACGTCATGGGTGCTGGCCCTCGCGCGGAACCACGACCTGGCATTCCGGCAAGAAACTCGCCGGACCTGGTACTTGTGTTGTTTGTCCGCCACGGCTATACTTAGCGCCGCTCCGCGTTCAGCCTGGCGCTGTTCGGAGTGTGCGCGGCACGCGCGGCGGCACGGGCAGGTGCCAGAGTGGACAATTGGACCTGGCTGTAAACCAGGCGGCGTAAGCCTACGGCGGTTCGAATCCGTCCCTGCCCACCGAATGGACCGGCCGACGGCACAGGAGCGGCCGCGGAGATTCGGGCCCACATAGCTCAGTAGGTAGAGCACATTCTTGGTAAGAATGAGGTCCCCGGTTCAAGTCCGGGTGTGGGCTCCAACGCGGTAATGGGTGAGAGAGGCTCCCATCACAGGGCCTCTACTTGTTTTGTCTGGGGGCCGGATTCGCCGGTACCCACCCGGACGGCGGGCTCCACCCGGGACGCGGCGATGCCGGTCCATCACGGACGTCTCAGTCATCCGGCTCGCGGATTGACACGATGAAGATAAGGAGCGTAGGACGTGGCGAAGCAGAAGTTTGAGCGGAGCAAGCCGCACATCAACGTGGGCACGATTGGGCACGTGGACCATGGGAAGACGAGCCTGACGGCGGCGATCACCAAGACGCTGGCACTCTCCGGACAGGCGGCGCAGCGCAGCTTTGACAGCATTGACAATGCGCCGGAGGAGCGGGAGCGCGGGATCACGATCGCGATCTCGCACGTGGAGTACGAGACGGCCAACCGCCACTACGCCCACGTCGACTGCCCCGGCCACGCCGACTACATCAAGAACATGATCACCGGCGCCGCCCAGATGGACGGGGCGATCCTGGTGGTCTCGGCCCCCGATGGGCCGATGCCGCAGACGCGGGAGCACATCCTGCTGGCGCGGCAGGTGGAAGTGCCGTCGATGGTGGTCTTCCTCAACAAAGTCGACATGATGGATGACGAGGAGCTGCTGGAGCTGGTCGAGCTCGAGGTGCGGGAGCTGCTGAGCCAGTACGAGTTCCCGGGCGATGAGATCCCGGTGATCCGGGGCAGTGCCCTGGCCGCCCTGGAGTCGACGAGCACGGACCCGAACGATCCGGTCTATGCGCCGATCCTGGAGCTGATGCAGGCGGTGGATGACTACATTCCGACGCCGGTGCGGGCGGTGGACCGGCCGTTTTTGATGCCGATTGAGGACGTGTTCGGGATCAAGGGCCGGGGCACGGTGGTGACCGGGCGGGTCGAGCGCGGGATCGTCAAGACCGGCGACGAGATCGAGATCGTGGGCATGGGCGAGCGGCGCAAGGTGGTGGTCACCGGCGTCGAGATGTTCCAGAAGACGCTCGATGAGGGGCAGGCCGGGGACAACGTCGGCTGCCTGTTGCGGGGCGTGGAGCGGGACGAAGTGGAGCGGGGGCAGGTGCTGGCCCAGCCGGGCAGCATCAACCCGCACACCAAGTTCCGGGCCGAGGTCTACGTGTTGACGAAGGAAGAGGGTGGGCGGCACACGCCGTTCTTCCCGGGGTACCGGCCGCAGTTCTACATCCGGACCACGGACGTGACGGGGGCGATTGAGCTGCCGGAAGGGACCGAGATGGTGATGCCGGGCGACAACGTGGAGATGGGAGTGGAGCTGATCACGCCGGTGGCGATCGAGGAAGGGCTGCGCTTCGCGATCCGCGAGGGCGGCCGCACGGTCGGGGCCGGGGTCGTGACCTCCATCGTCGAGTAATCAGAGTCGCCCACGGTAGCCAGGCAGAAGGGAACGCTCATGGTCGCTCGCAAGCCGAGCCAGAAAATTCGAATTCGCCTCAAGGCGTATGACCATAAGGTGCTCGACCAGTCGGCGAGCAAGATCGTCGAGACCGCGGAAGCGACCGGGGCCAAGGTGGCGGGACCGGTGCCGCTGCCGACGCGGATCGAGAAGTTCTGTGTTATGCGGTCCCCATTCGTGGACAAGGACTCGAGGGAGCAGTTCGAGATTCGGACCCACAAGCGGCTGATTGACGTGCTGGAGCCGAGCGGGAACACCATCCGCTCGCTGATGCGCCTCAATCTGCCGGCCGGTGTTGATATCGAGATTAAGCTGTAGTGCAGATTTCGGCGGTAACGTGCCCCGGAAACCCGGAGCGTTACCGCCGAACCTTGACAACACGTGTCG
>DATMSC010000456.1:0-6513 GCA_035565595.1 Longimicrobiales bacterium
AGGGCGCGGGTGCTGAGCCACTCCAGCGGCCGCCATTCGGTGCTCACCCTACCGAAGAAGCGGTTGGTCCACTCGACGGAACTCTTCGAGAAGGCCCGCAACGGGCTCGCGCCATCCGCGTATTCGCCCGGATTATTCGGGTCCACCTGGCTGTAGACGGTGTTGTAGGGGTTGCCGGCCTGGAGTTGCCGGACCTCATTGTTCGTGTAACCCGCATTGAACCTGACGGTCGCCTTCGGGCCGAGGTTCGCGGTCACGTTGGCCATGAGGTTGACCTTGTTGAGCGTGTTCGGCTCCAGCTGCCACTTCTGAATGTTGCCGTTGGTCTGCTCCTTGAGGACGTCCACCAGCGCCGTCGGCATGCGGACCGGACCCGTGGCATCCTCGAAGTCGGCCGAGAAGTAGTAGCGCAGCGTCTCGGTACCGCCGGAGACGTTGGCGCCGTACTGCCAGGTCGGCTTGGGACCGAAGATGGTCAGCTCCTCATTGTTGAGGGGGTTGGGGATGAAGGTGACGCTGTCCTGCTGGGCGCAGTAGCCCGCCGCCAGCAAATAAAGCGTGCAGTTCTGGCTCGGGTTCGGCCCCCACCCCCAGTACGCGCCGGGATACTCGCGCTTCGGCATCTCCTTGTACCCGCCGCGGACGTAAGCCCGCCAGCGTGCCGGACCGGGCCGGCCCGACTTGGTGGTGATGACGATCACGCCGTTGACCGCGTCGGTACCGTAGAGGGTCGCAGCCGACGGACCCTTGACCACCTCGATCGACTCGATGTCGTTCGGGTTGAGATCGTTGATCCGGCTCGTCTGCTCGAAGTTGAAGGGCGTCGCACCCGAGGGGGTGTTCGTCGTGGTGATGATCCCGCTCGAGTAGCGTACGCCGTCGACGATCACGATCGGCTCGGTAGTGAGTTCGGCCGACGTCGGGGCACGAACCCTCAGGTTGACCTCACCGCCGACCGTGCCGGAGGCCTGGAAGACCTGCAGCCCGGGGACGCGGGCCTTGAGGAGGTCGGTAACCGTCGAGATCGGAGCGGCCCGCACGAGCGAATCCGCCGCGATACGACCGACCGAGTGCCCGAGCTCGCGGATCCGCTGCTCACCGGTGACGGTGGCGACGATCTCGTCGAGCTGCGTCGGGGTCGCCTGCAGCTTGAACTCGGCGGTCACCGCCTGGCCATCCACGACCGTGACCGGCTGCGAGGCCGAGGCGTACCCGATCCTGCGGACCCGCAGGTTGTAGGTGCCAGGCTCCACGCCAGTCAGGAGGAAACGGCCCTCACGGTTCGTGATCGTCCGCCACTTGGTGCCATCCAGCCAAACATCCGCCGCCGCGATCCCCTCGCCCGTAACGGAGTCGGTGACCCGGCCCGTGACCGAACCGGCGCGAGCGGTGGACTTCACTGCCGCGGCCGGCTGCTCCGCAACTTGCATCGCGCCGGCCGTACCACGGTGCTGCGAGTTGACTGATGAATTCTGCAGTGCGGTCGTCTGCGCGCCGGCGAATGTCGGAGAGATCAGCACCGCTCCGACGAGCAGTGCGGACAGACGTCGCACAAATCCTGGTATCATCGGTTCGAACCTCCGTAATGGATCTTCCGCCTGAGTGCGGGCCTCTCGAACCCAGCTCAGGTGCTCGATCTCGCCCCTCCCCGATAGCCTTCCCCGGAACGCGATCGCACCATGCCCCGCCTCCGTGGGGAGGCGCGATCCGGCGCGCGGCGTGGCAGGCGAGCCGGAACCCCGAAGGGGGCATCCGACGCGTCCGCGCCATACGATCCGGTGGCGCAACTCTACTCTATTAGAGCCGGGAAATGATCAGGGAGAGGATGCCGCCGAATATCGAACCTTCCTTACTACGATATGGAACAGCCGCCGCCACGGACGGATTCTGCGACGACACTCGAGAAACGCTCCTTTGCTGGACTCGTGCAGTCAAGATGCTACGCTACATGCAGTTCTGTCAATACTGGGAGACACGCGACGGGGCGATCGTCCAGCAACCTCGCGGGCTATCGGGCGGACAAGACGCAGAATGATGTTCTAGAATCCGGGAGTGACAGACGAAATGCAGGGCAAGACTCCGGCATGACCCGGCCGGAGCCGTCCCGTTCGCCGTATTCCTGTTTCTACGGAACCTCTTCCTTCGCTCCCAGTTCGGGGAGGAGGTCGACGCGGATATAGTTCGATGGGTCGAGGAAGCGTCTGGCGGCGTCGCGAATGGCGTTGATCGACTCCGGGGTCCCGGGCGGCGTGGCCGGTCTCCCGATCTGGTCGAGGTCCCAGCCGTGGCGGTCGTAGTTGATCAGCTGCGCGATCCAGTACTGATTCTCGCGCAGTCTCACCTCGTGCGATCGCCTCTGCATCTCCCTGATCTTGTCGACCTCGCCGGGGAGTGGTCCGGTATTCTGGATACTTTCGATCTCGGCGAAGACGACGTCAACTAGTTCGTCGAGCCGCTCCGGGTCGGCGCTGAAGCTGATCGCGACGCGGTATTCAGGGCGCGGGTCGCGGATCCCGTACGCATCGATCCGGACGCCGTAGGTCCCGGCGAGATCTTCGCGCAGCTTCTCGCGCAGTCTGATCTGGAGGAGGTCGCGGAGGTCCACGAGGCGGGCGAGGGCATCGCGCCCGAAGTCGAATTCGCCGGTGAAGACGAGCTGGACGGTCCCCCTGGGCTCGAGCCCTTTGCGGACCACCTTCCGCACCACCCCTCGTGGCGGTCTGATCCCGAGGTCGCGCCAGTTCTCGGCGCGCCCCGCGGCGGGGAGCCCGCCGAGGTATCGTTCGACGTAGGGACGCAGTGAGTTCGGCTCGAAGCTGCCGACGAGGTAGAAGGTGAAGTCGCTCGCATCGCCGAAGCGGTCGAGGTAGATCTCGAAGGCGCGGTCGATGTCGAGCCGCTCCAGGTCCGCCGTGGAGAGGGAGCGGGCGCGGGGGTGGCCCTGGGTGAGGGTGGCGCGCAGTGTATCCTGGAGGTGCCACTCGGGGCTCGAGCCGCGGTTCTCGAAGAGTGTCCTCGCCCGCAGCCGGTACGCCTCGATAGCGGTGCTGTCGACGCGCGGCGCGGTCATCTTGAGGTAGACGAGCTGGAAGAGGAGCTCGAGGTCCTTCGCCGATGCGACGCCGGAGACGTTTTCGGAGAGTGGTTCGAGCGAGGTGCCGACGCTGACGTGGGTCCCGGCGAGGCGTTTCTGCAAGTCGGACGTGCTGAGGGCGCCGGCCCCACCGGCCTGTACGATCGCGATCGTGAGGAGTGAGGTCACGTAATCCTCATCCGGGAGGAGCGAGGTGCCGCCGGGGCTGCGGCCGGCGAGCAGCACCAGATCCTCCTGGAAGTCGGTGGGTCGGAGCAGGACGCGGACCCCGTTGGCGAGTTCCCACTCGAGGACGCCGGCGCCGGGGTACTCCCGTTCCGTGACGATAGGTGCGGCCGCGGGGAGCTCGGCGATGAGGGGAGCGTCGGAGACGACGTCGTCGTATGGCTCCGTGTCTTTCTCACCGACCGACCGTACGACCGCCGCGAGCGACTCCTCGCCGGGCACCGCCACCCCCTCCTTGTCCGGTACGCTCACTGTGACCGCGCGGTCGGCGGGATCGAGCCAGAAGCTGATGACGGCGCGGATCTCTTCAGCTGTGATCCCCGGGAGGAGGCGTCGGTAGAGTTCGTACTCGGTGTCGGCGTCGATGATCTCGCCGCCGTAGAGGAAGTGGCTCACGTACTCGCCCGCGAAGGTGGCGGAGGTGATCTTCTCGCGTTCGGCGTAGCGCTGTTCCGCCATCCTGAACAGCTCTGCCTTCTTCCGTTCGAGTTCCGGCTCGCCCACACCGTGCTGTGCGATCCGTTCCATCTCGGTGAAGACCACGCGCAGCCCATCTTCGATGGTGGTATCAGGGACGGTCGCGGTGAGGACGAGTGCCTCGAGTGGCCGCATGTATCGCCCCTGGAAGCTGCCGACGTCGATGAGCGGCGCGCCCGGCTGGCGGGTCAGCTCGATGAGCCGGTCGATCAGGACCGAGCCGGCGAGGGACTCGACGAGCCAGCGACGGTAGGAGGCGGTGGTCCCGCTCGGCCGGACTGGGATCTTCTTGGTGATCGTGACGGTCGAAGTGGTCAGCTCGGGGTCGGCCGCGACCGAGAAGATCGTCTCGTCGTGGCCGGGGACGGGGTATGCTGGCCGTGCGCGGGGCTCGGCGGCGGGCGGGATCTTGCCGAAGCGCTCCCGGATCGCCGCCTCGATCGCCCGCGGCTCGATATCGCCGACGACGACGACCGCCATCAGGTCGGATCGGTACCAGTCACGGTAGAAGCGTTCGAGCGCGTCGATCTCGAAGCCGTCGAGCGATTCACGGGTCCCGATCGGGAGGCGTTCTGTGTAACGCGATCCCTGGAGGATGCGTGGGAGGTGGACCTGGCGGACCCGTTCGCCCGCCCCCTGGTGGAGCCGCCACTCCTCGATGACGACGCCGCGCTCCTTCGCCACCTCGGTGGGGTCGAAGGTGATCCCGTGCGCCCAATCCTCGAGGATCTGGAGCCCCTTCTCGACGACCCCCGGCGTGTCGGTGGGGAGGGTGAGGATGTAGACGGTCTCGTCGAAGGAGACGTAGGCGTTCACATCGGGGCCGAAGCGCATCCCGACGGATTCCAGGTAATCCACCAGTTCGTTGCTGCTGAAGTTGGTGGTCCCGTTGAAGGCCATGTGCTCGACCATATGGGCGAGCCCGCGCTGGTCGTCGTCCTCGAGGATCGAGCCGACATCGAGGGCTAGACGGAGCTCGACGCGATGGCGGGGCTCGTTGTTGGCGCGGATGTAGTAGCGCAGGCCGTTCTCGAGGGTACCGATCAGGACGGTGGTATCGCGCGGGAGCGGCTCTGCGGCGATCCCGGCGGCGGGGGTCGGGGCCGGGGCGTGGGTGGCGCACCCCGCGGCGGCGAGGAGCGCGCTGAAGGCGAGGCCGAAGACGACGACGTCGCGCGCGGCGCTGCCGTGGGCACCGGGGTTCGCCACGGCCCCGTGCCCCCCGCGGCGGAGGCTGGTCAGGATGCGGCCGAAGTACCTGGAAAGATTCACGTCTCCAACTCCTCGACGACGATTGGATCCGGGATCCACCGCCGGCCGCGCTGGTGCCAGCGAGCGAGCGGCTCTCCGGGTTACCGGAGAGCCGCTCTACAGGTTTGGTGCCGTCCGGGCTCGGTGGCGGATCGTTACTTCGGATCGAGGATCCGCGCGATCCGTACCCGCGTCGCCTCGAGGTGTGCCCGCGTCAGCTCATCACCGGCGCGCGGCAGCGCGTTCCGGACCGATGTGTCGAGCTGGCGGAGCTCACGACGGTAGAGCGCCTGGATATCGTTCAGCAGCGTAGCGGTGACCCTGCTCGACGGGTTCACGATCCCGTCGATCTGGTCGAGGTAGGCGTTCTGCAACGCGCGCCGCGTCGCGTCGATCCTGACCGAACCGCGCGATAGCTCGCTCCAGATCCCGCGTCGGACGTCGGCGAGCATCTCGGCGGCGGTGTAGACCTTCTCGCCCTTCCGCGCCACCGCCTCGAACTCGAGCATCCTGCCGATGCGGTTGCGGTGCATCAGCTCGCCGAGGAGGTTCGCCTGCGCGCGGGTGATCCGGTCGATCGTCCCCTTGACCTCGATCCGGCGCATGATCTCCGGGTCGAGGAGGTAGGTCGGCGTCTGGAACGCCTCCTCGTTGAGGAACGCGACCGCCTCCTTCTGCCGCGCGGCCGGGACGAGCTGGAAGCGGACGCCCTCCTGGCCGCCGTACTTCTCCTGGCCCTCGACCCCGCCGACGAGCGAGATCACGTGCCTGAGCTCGGTGCTCCACTGGCGGATCAACGCCTGGTAGACCTCCGACAGCTCGGAGAAGTCCTCGCCTTCACGGACGGCCGCCGGGATCAGCATCGGCACGATTCGACGGATGTTCTTGAGGCCGAGCCGGGTCGAGTTGACGACGTCGGCGTCCCCGACCGCCTCGGTCAGCTCACCGACCACCGCGCCGCTCCGGTCCGAGGTATTGAACCTCAGCCATGGCTTCTCGTCCTGCTCCCGCGCCCACTCGTCGAGGACGGCCCGAGCCTCGGCCGCGGACTTGACACCGGGCACCGGGCGGTAGCCCCACCTGATCGCGAACTTGTCGTACGGCCCGATCTGCGGGATCAGCAGCTCCGGCGGGATATTGTCCTCGGGCTGGGCCACATAGTTGAAGCGCGAGTAGTCCATGATCGAGGGGACGTGCCCCATGCGGCGCAGGAAGTCGACGTTCCGGATACTGTCGGCCGGGTACATCGAGCTCGCCTTCATATTGTGCTGCAGCCCCAGCGTGTGGCCGACCTCGTGCGCGACGACGTACCGGAGCAGCTCACCCATGAGCGAGTCGGGTAGCGGGAGCCGCTGCGCCCGCGGGTCGAGCGGCGCCACCTGCGTGAAGTACCAGTTCTTCAGCAGGTTGAGCACGTTGTGGTACATCTGGATGTCCGAGACGAGGATCTCGCCGGTCCGCGGGTC
>DATMSC010000457.1:0-2527 GCA_035565595.1 Longimicrobiales bacterium
GTGGACCATGGCGATTCTGGACGCCATCTCGCGGGGCGTGAACCGGCCCGGCCGGCTGGAGCGGGAGCTGCCAGGGCTCACGACGAAGGTGCTGAACGAGCGCGTGCGGAAGCTGGAGCGCTTTGGCGTGATCGTGCGGCGCTCTTACGCGGAGATCCCGCCGCGCGTCGAGTACGAGCTGACGGAGCGCGGAGAGCGCCTGGTCGAGCTCATCGCCACGATTGCGGAGTTTTCGGAAGACTGGGCGGATCCGGCGGCCCGGCGCTGACGCGGCCCGTCCGGCGGCCGCAGTGTCCACCTGCTGCCAATCGGATCAATTCCACTGAATGCGGTACCGGACCAGGTCGTTGGCGCCAGAAACCGACGACTCCACGATCCACGCGTGGTCCGCAGCCGCGGCGACCACACGTGACCCCGTCGGGATGACGACTCGCCCGAGCGTGCCGCCGCCCGCTCCCACGACAAGGTAGGCGCGTTCCCCGTCCATTGCCGTTCGCTCGAGCCATACGCTCCCGTCCCGCCCGACCACGACTCCGGCGAGGGGCGGATAACTGGCGGCGGAATTGGCACGGGCGGCACCAACCGACTCGCCGTCGACGGCTGCCGGAGGCGGAGGTACCGATCCGTCCAGAGCGGCCGGTGGCGGGAACGATTCATCCACACCACCGAGCGGATAGCTGGCGGCGAACGCGGTGTCCCCCGCAGCGTCGACGACGGTGAGATGAAAGTCGCCGGTCCCGGTGCCGGACCCCGTCACGACGGCAATGGCCAGACGTTCACCACCAGGTGACACCGCGTATTGCGGCGAGAGATCGACGACGGCACTGCCACCTCTCCCGTCGGGCGCCTCATCCGCCCGTGGGGGCAGTTCCACGATGACCGTCGAAGTTCCGGTCGTGAGATCTGTCGCCGCGAGCACTGAGCGACCATCGAGGAAGCGGGTGCCTACCGCTCGACGATCCGGCGTTACGGACATCAACCCGGTGGGTGCGTTGTCGATCGTCGCCGCAATTATGAGGTCTGGCCCGATGATGGAAAGCTGTCGACGTGCGTAATCGAAAACCCACAGGGTGTCGCCCCACCACCCCAGGTGCGACGGATTGATGAATGGCGATTCGGGCGTGGAAGCACCGCCGAGCGTCGCAACGGGCCCGCCAGCCGCGGTGAACAGCCTGATGGCGGCGGACTGGCGCTGCAGGATGGCCAGCGCGCCGTCCTCGCGGACAGCCACGGCGTCGATCGTCGTGAGTCCGTGCTCGCCCCCGCGGATCCGCATCTCCTCGATGAGCCCCGCGGCTTCCTGCTCGAACCACCCGGGGCGATCCGCCTGCGGCTCCTCTGCGCACGAGGCCATAGCGAGCGACGCAACTGCCAGGGTGACGCGTGTAGATAGCCTCATGTCCCCTCGGGGGTGACGTCCGCGGTGGTGTACGCCCGGATCAGGCTGGCGCGATCTCAGCGGAGATGTGAGCAGGCGCCTGAATCGAATCCGGCACGTGGTCATCGGCCCGCCTGAGGCAAAGCCGCGCCACACCGTGCCACAGGTGGTACCCGACCCGGTCCATCCATGCAATCGCTTCCAGCCGTCGGGTTGCCGCGTCCGGATCCAGCTTGCCGTCGGCGGTATCTCGCAGCACCAGCTCCCGCATGTCGCGCCTCGCCGCCGCGAGATGGCGAGATACTTCCGCGAGCCTGGGCAGCGCCGCGTCCGCATTCGTATCCTCCGGCCAGTTCCTGAGTTCCCCGAGGAGTCCGAGCAGGTGCCGGCGAGGCGCTTCGACGGCGGCGAGCTCGCGCGCGGCGGCCGCGATCGCCGACTGATCCACGGCGGCACGCAACCTCGTCAGGTGGTCGAATGCGCTGAGGACCGCGACGTGGCGCTCGTGCTCGCTGCTGGATTCCGGACCCGTGCGGATTCGGGCCAGGAACACGCTCGTCACCTCGAGCGCATTCGCCGCCGCAATGACGGCACCACGGCTTCGAGGGCTCGGCCCGTCCCGGAGGGTGTCATGCAGGGCGCCGGCCAGCGTGCGCATGATGTCCAGTAGAGTGAGCCGCACCGCTTCGATGGCGACCGGCGTCAATGTGGCGACGCTGGTATCCAGCCGCCGGGTGAGGTCCGGGCCACGCTCGGGCACGAGGCGCTCGACGAGGTTGCAGAACCGGGACATCACCGGCATGAGCAGCACGATCCCGAGAAGACTGAACCCGGTGTGGAACGCGGCGATTCCGACTGCCGGCGAGGCGGGCTCGACGAACCGGCTGGCGATCTCGGCCAGGCGCACGAACGGAGGAAGGAACGCGAACACCACGGCGCCGGTGATGACGTTGAACAATACGTGAACCAGGGCCGTGCGCCGGGCCGCGACCGAGGCGCCAATGGCGGCGAGCACCGCCGTCGTCGTCGTCCCGATATGTTGCCCGATCACGAGCGCGGCGGCCTGTGGCATCGACAGAGCGCCAGCGTGGAGCGCTGTCAGCGTCGTAGCTACGGCCGCGCTGGACGACTGCATGATCACCGTCATCG
>DATMSC010000458.1:0-2681 GCA_035565595.1 Longimicrobiales bacterium
TCTGCCCGTCCAGCTCGCCGATGACCGTGACCTGCTGCGCGTCGGGCGCGCGGAAGCGGAGGGTGAAGGTGCCGTCGGCGTGGACCTCGGGCGACGCAACCGGTTGGGCACGCTGAGCTGCCAGCGGCGATGCAGTGGTCGCCAGAATCGTCGCGGTGATGACGAGCGCAAGGCTCGTGGCGGCGGGGTCGATTCGACGTCGCATTGGGGCCGTCCTCGTTCGCGGGTGAACGTGTCCAGGCAGCCGGATACCCATCGCTTTCGTATTTCGCCGAACATTATGGCCGCGCGTTGCCGGCCACAACTCTGGCGAGGGGTGGAGGGAGCCGCTATCGTTGGCGCCGGTTGAACCGGCATACAGCTCGTTGCCGGGCTCCACCAGCCACCATCTCCCGAAAACGATTCTGTACCGAGGTACGTATGCGCGTCGCTGCCCTCACGGCCACGATCTGTGCGGTAGTCCTGGCCACGGCCTGCGGCACCCCCGAGCGCCCGGAGTTCGTCGAAGCGTATGGCCTGCGCGTCGAAACGGCGAGGCTCGGCAACACGCTCCGGATGTTCAACTGGCCGGACTACATGGATCCGGAGCTGCTCGAGGAGTTCGAGAGCACGTACGGCGTCCGCGTCATCGTCGACTACTACGACACCAACGAGGCGATGATCGCGAAGCTGGAATCGGGCGGCGCAGGGCAGTACGACGTGGTCGTCGCCTCCGACTACGCCATTGAAACGCTCCTCGGCGCCGGGATGCTGGAACCGCTCGACCACTCCAACATCCCGAACATCGACAATCTCGATCCGCGCTTCCGCGACCTGCCGTTCGACCCGGGCAACCGCCACTCGGTCGCCTACCAGTGGGGCACGAGCGGTCTGGGGATCCGGACCGATCGCATATCCGGGATCGACGAGGACGCGCTGGGCAGCTGGCGGATCGTCTTCGACCCCGACGTGCACCCCGGCCCGTTCGCGATGATGTCCGACGGCCGCGAGGTGATCGCCGCGGCGCTGTTCTATCTGGGTTACTCGGCGAACACCACCAATCCGGATGAGCTGCGCGCGGCGGAGGAGCTGCTCATCGCGCAGCGCCCGCGCGTGCTCACCTACGCCCCGTTCGCCACCGGCCGCGATCTGCTCGCCGCCGGCGACGTGGTGGTGGCGCACAACTTCAGCGGGGACATCCTGATGGCGCGGGACGAGGTCGAAGCGATCCGCTACGTGATCCCCCGTGAGGGCGCGATCCTCTGGACCGACAACCTCGCCGTGCCGGTCGGCGCGCGGGCGAAATACGCTGCCGAGGTATTCATCAACTTCCTGCTCGACGCGGAAGTAGGCGGCCGGCTCTCCAACTTCACCCGCTACGCCTCGCCGAACGCAGCGGCCAGGGCATACATTGACGAGGACCTCCTGTCCGACCCATCGGTATACCCCGACGAGGAAGTGGCCGGGCGGCTCGAGCTGCTCCGCGATCTCGGCCCCGACCGCGCCCTGTACGAAGCGATCTGGACGCGGGTGCGGGCGGGGAACTGAGGACGGAATAGGACTGGGGCGAGGGCTGATGCCAGCGCCAATGGGTTTCGTCGCGGAGCCAGCCTTCGCGGCTCGGGCGACGGATTCTTCGAATGAACTCGTCGCGCAGCGCTGAGATATCCAGGGCGGAACCAGTCCGACCCCAGATCGCGGCCACCAGCGAGAAGCCTTTAGCCCTGGCCTTAGCCCTTGCCCCAGCCCTATGCCGTTCCGAACCGGAGTCCTGAATGCCAGCCAGCAACACAGCTTCGCCCGAAGACTACCTCGAGGGGCTCCCGCCTGACCGGCGAGCCGCCATCTCCGCCGTGCGGGAGGTGATCCTGCGCAACCTCCCCGAGGGTTACGTCGAGAGCTTCAACTGGGGGATGCTCAGCTACGAGATCCCGCTCGAACGCTACCCGAAGACGTACAACGGCAAGCCGCTGGGCTACGCGGCGCTCGCGTCGCAGAAGAACCACATGGCGCTGTACCTGATGTGCGCGTACATGGATCCGGCGCTGATGGTGAGGCTGAGGGCCGGGTTCCAGCGGGCAGGCAAGAAGCTGGACATGGGGAAGTCGTGCCTGCGCTTTCGCAGGCTGGAAGACGTGCCGCTGGACGTGATCGGCAAGGTCATCGCGAGCACGCCGCCCGACGCGTACATCGCGAAGTACGAAGAGGCCAGAAAGCGCTGACGGCGGGCGTGAACCTCCTCAGCGCTTCCCTTCCAGCCAGGGCACGAGCCAGTCGACGAAGCGCGGGATCCCCTCCTCGACCGGAGTCGTGGGCCGATAGCCGAGCAGCGATCCGGCGCGGCTGACGTCGGCCCACGTCCTGCGCACGTCACCCGGCTGCATGGGCTTCTGCACGATGTGCGGCTCTCGCCCCGTCGCCGCTGAGATCAGCTCGATGAGCCGGCGGAGCGACGTCGTGCGGCTCTCGCCGAGATTGATGATCTCGTATTCGCGGCTCACGGTGCCGGTCCGGTCAATGGCCGCGATCACGCCCTGCAGGATGTCGTCGATCCAGGTGTAATCCCGTTCGGAGCTGCCGTCGCCGTACATCTCGATCGGCTCGCCCCGGATCATCTGTGTGGCGAACTTCCGGATCGCGAGGTCCGGGCGCTGGCGCGGGCCGTACACCGTGAAGAAACGCAGCGCCAGGATGTTCATCCC
>DATMSC010000459.1:0-2547 GCA_035565595.1 Longimicrobiales bacterium
CGCCGGTACCCGCCCAAAGGCGTGCGTTTGAGCCTTTCCGGGGGGAATGAAGCGGTTCACGATGCCGAGCGCGGGCGGGGCAGCTTCCGTCGGCTACTGCTGAGTGTCGGCGTGCTCCGGTATCTCGACATCCCTGTATCGCTGTCAATGGTCGTCGACAGACGGGACCGGACCCAGATTCGCGAAGCGGCGGAGCTCGCCGAGAGGCTGGGTTGCACGAAGATCGGGTTCATCCTTCCGCAGCCCGTCACCGCGAGCATGGAGCGGGGCACGGATCTCGATCCCGAGGAATGGTGGCAGGTCCGGGACGAGGTCTTTGCGCTGGCGCGCGAACGGCGGCGGAGGACGCGAATTACGATGGAATACGGCGGTCCCTTCGACGGCGAGGAGATGACGTGCGCCACGTTTTCGCTGAAACGCGTGTACGTCGACCATTACGGACGCCTCTCCACCTGCTGCCAGCTCTCCGATTTCGGGTTCAATGACAACGATGTGGTGGCGGATCTGAACGAGGTGTCTCTGATCGACGCCTGGCCGCTTTACCTGGAGCGGCTGAAGGAACAGGCTGAGTTGAGCGCGCCACCCGGCGAAGGCCGGGACGCGTTCGACGCATTCCCATGCGTTCGCTGCGCCCGCGTGACCGGCAAGCTGGAATGGATGCGCGCATATCCCGGGCATCCCTGGGCCGGCGCGGCGCTCCCACCCGGCCGCTCGATGGTCTCGCACGCAACCCTGCCACTCGTTCAGCTTGGCGCCGCTCGCCGTGTCGGGAGTGCATGACTCGACACGCAAGGGCACGGCCTATCCGGCGGCGATTCCCCGCAGACGACGTCGGTGGCCGTCGCTACCGACGCTGATCGCAGGCGCCGTAGCCGTCATCCGTGTGCCGTTCCGGATCAACCGGAGCGCGCTCGATTCAATGATGCGTCCGCTGGATGTCACCGCGACGCTGCCGGGTCCGGAAGTCCGGCACCGCGCGCGGGAAGCGCTCCGGGTGACCCGGGCTCTCCTGAGCCGCCTCGCCCGCATTCCGGGTTCCCCCTGGCGCAACACCTGTCTTTTTCGGAGCATAGCGGCGCACGCGGCGCTGAGCTGGTACGGCGTGCCGGCGCGACTGCGGATCGGGGTTCGGCGCGCCACCGGCGACGGCGCCACCGGGATCGTCGCACACGCCTGGCTGGAGTGTGAAGACCCCACCCTTGCCGCGGAGAAGCAGCCGGGGATGACGCCGCTGGAGCCGTCCGCCGCCCGCCACGTCATTGCCAGAGGAGCCGGTTTCGAGTGAGCGGTTCGTCACCCGGCGTCGTACGATACGGGCTCCTCGTCGATGGCTCGCTCGAAGTGGAGGTCGAAGCCGGCCACGAGGATGCGGTCCTGCGCTGGCTGCCGCTGAGCAGCGTTGCGAGCGTGGTTGCTCCGGCCGACGCTGCCGTGCGTTCACCCCTCGGCCTGCTCGAGCCGGCGCGAATCCACGTCGGTGGCGGCGACATTGCCGGGAAGGGAGGCGCACACACCGACACGACACGGGAGCCGCTGCTTCGTCTGATGTCCGTGGCCGCATGGCGGGCAGGTCCTGGAAGGGAGTACGCCATTGCATCGGCGCGCGGCCAGATCGACGGCCTCATCGACATCGAACGTGGACGCGCCGATGTGATGGCGCATGCGCCGGAGACCGAGAGCTCCCGCCGCGCAATGTTCTACGCACTCACCCTGGCCGCTGCGTTTCTCGTGCTGCGTGGTCACCGCGCACTCATGCACGCGGCGGCTGTGGCGCCGCCCGGCGGCGACGCGCTGCTCCTCGTGGGAGATGCAAGGGCCGGCAAGTCGACGACCGTGGCCAACCTCATGTCGGCCGGGTGGGAGTATCTCAGCGACGACCAGGTAGTCATCAGCCAACACGACACCGGCGTCGTCGTGGAGGGATGGCCTCGACGGTTCCACCTCGATGCGGGGTGGCACGAAGCGCGGGTGACGGGGTTGCGGGAGACGGTGGATCCAGCGGGCATCGGGACGGGATCGTTCCGACGCGCGGCAACGGTAGGTGCTGTGGTATTCCCTCGGGTGGCGCCCGGGGGCGGCACCAGGCTCGAGCCGGTCACGGCATCGAACGCGCTGGCGCAGCTCATCCGGCAGTCGCCGTGGCTGCTCGTCGATGCGCCGACCGCGCCCGCCGTCCTGGCCTGCCTTACGCGCGCGGCATCGCTGCCGACGTACCGTCTCCTCCTCGACCGCGACACGTACGCCGATCCGGAGCGACTCGCCCGGATCGTCGCGCCACTCACCCTCCGGCAGCCCTGAGACGCCACGGCAGCTGAGCGCGACCATGGCCGCGCCAAAACGAAACCGCCGCCGGGCTGCTGCCCGGCGGCGGTTTCGTCATCCGCAGCGGCGGAGATCAGTGCGTTTCGACCGTCAGACCGGTGACGTACCCTTCGGTGTTGTGGCCGAAGCGGATCCCGTAGACGCCGTCGGTCGAGAGGAGGCGGCCGTCGCCGACGACTTCGGCCCGGGAGTACGTGCCGACCACGGTGCCGTTGATCGAGCACG
>DATMSC010000460.1:0-4481 GCA_035565595.1 Longimicrobiales bacterium
GCCGCACGGGCTCGAGCTCGTCGATGATCTCCATGGCCCGGATCTTCGGCGCGCCGGAGACGGTGCCTGCCGGGAAGCACGCGCGGAAGACGTCGACGGCGGTGAGCCCGTCGCGCAGCTCGCCGTCCACCTGGCTGACCAGGTGCAGCACGTGGCTGTACTTCTCGACGACCATCAGCTCGGAAACCCGCACCGTCCCGAACTTCGCGATCCTGCCCACGTCGTTGCGCCCGAGGTCCACGAGCATGAGGTGCTCGGCCAGCTCCTTCTCGTCGGCGAGCAGATCGGCCGCGAGGGCTGCATCGGCCTCGTCGTCGGCGCCGCGGGGCCGCGTGCCGGCGATGGGCCGGAGTGCCACGTGTCGGTCTTCCACGCGCACCAGCACCTCGGGCGAGGATCCCACGAGCGACACGCCGTCCAGCTCGAGGAAGTAGAGGTAGGGCGACGGGTTGAGCGAACGCAGGGCGCGGTAGAGCTCGAACGGCGGCACTTCGAGCGGCACGGTCAGCCGCTGGCTGAGCACGACCTGGAAGGCGTCGCCGGCAACGATGTATTCCTTGATGCGACGGACGTGCGCCTCGAATTCCTCGCGGCTGTAGCTGCTTGCGAATGCGGGGTCCGCGTCGGCCGGCGCCAGCTCGAGCGGCCGGAGCGGCTTTTCGGTCGCGAGCGTACGCACTACCGAATCGATCCGCTCGAGCGCGTCGTCGTAGCGGCGGCGCAACTCCGCCTCGTCCGCGGCGCCCGCCGTGTCCACATTGGCGATCGCGAGCGCACGACCATACAGGTTGTCGATCGCGAGCACCACATCCGTGAACATGAAGAGCGCCTCGGGGAGCCCCAGCTCGTCGGGCGGCGCGTTCGGCAACCGTTCGATGAACCTGACGACGTCGTAGCCCATGTATCCGACGGCGCCGCCGGTAAAGCGGGGCAGGCCGGGCACGGTCACCGGCGTGCGTTCGCTGACCAGCCGCTCGAAGTCGTGGAGCGGGTCGTCCACGACGACGGGCTCGGACCACCCCTCGCCCGGCTTCCACGTCGACACCCGACGTCCGGACTGGACGCGCCACGCCATCCTCGGCGAGGACCCGACGAAGGTGTAGCGCGCCCACTTCTCGCCGCCCACGACGGATTCCAGGAGGAACCCGAATGGCGGGCGGGCGAGCTTCGCGTAGGCGGTCACGGCGGTATCCGTGTCGAAGAGGAATTCCCGCCAGACCGGCACGAGGTCTCCCTGGCGGGAGAGCCGGACGAATTCGTTGAAATCGGGTTTTGACATCGGCGCGTGCGGAAGGAAACGGAACGGCGGCCTGCGCCCGGGCGGCGCCCTCGCTGGCCGTCGAGGCGAGCACGGAATGTCGGAAAGCGGGACGCCGGTGTCAATCGCGTCCACGTGTCGGGAGCGCGGATGACCGCGGTCGTGCAGGTTGCCGGAGCCAAACCTCTCGCGAAGCCGCCCGCGGGCGTGAGCGGGTCACTCCCGTTCCCGAACCGACCTGTCGCGGCGTTCGTGTTCGATGAGCGCGGCGTCGCCCCACTGGCGCTGCATCCCCTCGCCCATCAGCCGTTTCGCCATCTGATCGTCCAGATCGGGGTAGCGCTCCTTCAGCTCACGAACCAGGCGAGCGACCTCCTCGCCGCGGTAGTGCTCGTCGCGGTCGAACAGGCCTCGCCGGATCATCTCGTGCAGGAGATCGCTGCGAGCCTGGGCGTAGGCCGCCGCACGTTTGTCGAATCCGGGCATGGTCCACCTCTCCTCCGCGGGGGAAGAGTGGCAAGAAGTGCACCCTGCGGGCGCGACCGGCGATAGACCTTCCGGGTCCCTGCGGATCACCAGCTGGCGGCACAGGGGTTGGCGGCCGGTGTATACCGGGCCGCCGCTTTTCCCGGAATGAGTCCTGGGCGGGTCGCGCTTGGCCGGCCGGCCCGGCTGCACGCGTCGACGACAACGAGTATCGAGGATGGCAACGACCAGGGTTACCGACCAGCAGAAACGTCGGCGATCGGCGGGAGTGCACGTCGAGAGCTCGCCGCCAGAGACGTCGTACCGACCGCCGTATCTCGCGGCGGCGATTGCGGGTGCGTCAGTCCTGCTCCTCTACGCGGTGACGCTCGCCCGCACGACGCAGTTCTGGGACGCGAGCGAATACATCGCGACGGCGCATCTGCTCGGGATTCCGCACCCACCCGGCAACCCGCTGTTCGTGGTCTTCGCGCGGGCCTGGGAGCTGCTCCTCGCACCGACGGGGCTCACGGTCGCTGTGCGGATCAACCTGTTCAGTGCCATCATGGGCGCGCTCGCGCACGCGTGCTGGTTCATCGTCGTGCACCGGGTGCTCGCGTACTACAGCGCTGATCGCGTGTTCCGACTGGCCGGCGCCGGAGCCGCGGTCGCCATCAGCGCGGCTGCATTCACCGTCTGGAACCACTCGAACGTCAACGAGAAGGTCTATACGGTCTCGCTCTTCACCATCGCGCTGCTGTCCTGGCTCGCGTTCCACTGGAGGGATCACCTCGGCCGCGGGAAGGATGACAATCTGATCCTGCTGATGGTGTTCATCCTCGCGCTGTCGGTGGGCAACCACCTGATGGCGTTCCTCGCCGCACCCGCGGTCGTGCTCCTGATCGTGATGGTCGAGCCGCGGACGCTGCTGAACTGGAAGCTGTACGCCGGCGCCGCGGCGGTTGCGCTGCTCGGTCTGTCGATCCACCTGTACCTCCCTCTCCGGGCGTCGCTCGATCCGGTCATCAACGAGGCGGACCCCAGCACGCTGCAGGCGTTGTGGCAGTCGCTGACCCGACAGCAATACAACAAGCCGTCGTTCCTCGTGAACCCCATCTACTACCCGTTGGAGGAGGTCCCCCGGAACGCGTCGATGTTCATCGCGCAGGTGGGGCACTATCTCCAGTACTTCGACTGGCAGTGGGCCCGCTCGCTGGCGGGACACGACACCTTCTTCGGCGGGGCGAGGCCGCTGTTTACGCTCGTCTTCACGGCGCTGGGTGCGTACGGGGCGTGGACGCACTACAGGCGCGACCGGGTGAGCTGGGCGTACTTCGCCGCTCTCTTCGCGGTCCTGTCGCTCGGCCTCATCGTCTATCTCAACTTCAAGTACGGCTACTCGTACCCGGTCGAGGCACCCAACGAAGCGCGGGAAGTCCGCGAGCGGGACTACTTCTACATCGCAAGCTTCTCGGTGTGGGGGCTCTGGGCAGGGATCGGGCTGGCCGCGCTCTGGCAGCGCATCGCCGCGGCCTTTGCCCGGTCCAGAGACACGAGTCTACCGAACCGCGCGGCATACCTCCGCACCTCGCCCATCATGGCCGTGGCGTTCCTGCCGCTCGCGCTGAACTGGAGCTGGGCGTCGCGCGCAAACGACTACGTGGCTCGCGACTGGGCGTACAACCTCCTCATGAGCGTGGAACCGTACGCGGTTCTCTTCACCAATGGCGATAACGACACGTTCCCGCTCTGGTATCTCCAGGAGGTGGAAGGGATACGCCAGGACGTGACGGTCATCGTCGCGAGCTACCTCAACACGGCGTGGTACGCGACGCAGTTGCGGGACATCACGACGCCGTGTCCGCCCGGCGTGAGTCCGGAGGACGACCCCACGCGCATCCTCTGCCAGCGTCCCTACCGCGCGGAGGATGGGCCCTCGTTCTATGCGCAGGCGGCGTCGCGTCAGCCGACCCGGTCGATCCTGCCGCTGAGCGATGCGGAAATTGCGGAGATCGCCGGCACGGGCGCCCAGTTGCAGCGCGAGAGCCTGACGCTTCCGCTCGGCGGGATCGAGGGTCGGGTGCAGGCGGGATCGGTGCTGGCGCCGTCGGACATCTTCCAGGCGTACATCATCAACTCGGCGATCGACGACCGGCCGATCTACTTCGCGACTACCACGAACTCCTATCAGACCTTCGGACTCCGGGACTACCTGATTCGGCAGGGTCTGGCGTTCAGACTGAACAACGGACCGGTGGACCCGGAACAGTTGCCGGACGTCGTGGAAATGCCGCAGCAGTATCACGGACTGCTCGGCAGGTACCTCGACGTGGCTCGAACCGACTCGCTCCTCTGGAACGTGTTCGAGCACAGGAACGGGTTGCCGGACACCTGGACGCGGTGGGTGGACATCGCCACGCGGGGGATCCCGTACTACTACCTGTACACGCACTTCGCTGCAGCAACCGCACACGACAGCCGCGGGGACGCAGCGAACGCCGCCCGGCACCTCGAGCGGGTGACGGCATGGCAGCGGCTGGCGGAAGTCGGAATGTAGGAAGCGACGGGGGTCGGAGCGGGCGGTTCAGGGCGAAGAACTCATCAGGGGCGCTGTACCCCTCCGAGCCGGCAAAGCGACCGAGTGAGCGCCGGGTGCTATTCGAGGCCGGCGCCCGCCACGTGGATCGTCTCGCCCGAAATCCCGTCCGCGGCGTCGCTCGCGAGGAACAGAACCACGCGCGCGATCTGCTCGCGGGTG
>DATMSC010000461.1:0-3272 GCA_035565595.1 Longimicrobiales bacterium
CGCCGGCGCGATAGGGGAAGTGGATCTTCTGCCGACCGGACCCGTAGAGGATCGCCTTGCGGACGTCCTCCCCGAGATCCTGCCACGCGGTGTTCAGGTCGAAGCCGTAGTGCTCCGCGAGCCCGGGGAGCACGGAGCGCCGGAGATGCCCCGCCGGCTCGCCCCACGGTAGAATGACTCCCTCGAGGAGCGAGAGGATCGGCGCACCGATCACCAGCTCCGGATTCGGCTCCCGGCGAGTACCGAGGCCGCTGCACGCCTCGCACGCACCGTACGGCGAGTTGAATGAGAACTGCCGCGGCTCCAGCTCCGGCACGTTCGTTCCGCAATGCGTGCAGGCGTATCGCTCGCTGAAGAGCTGGGATGCCGGTTCCGCGCGATCGTACCGGATCACCTCGACGACCCCGCCGGCGAGCTGGAGCGCGGTCTCGACCGAGTCGGCGAGCCTCGCCCGGTCGTCCGGCGCGACCTTCAGCCGGTCGACGACGATGGAGACATCGTGGTTTTCGTAGCGGTTGAGCTTCGGCGGCGAATCCAGGTCGTAGACCTCACCGTCGACACGGACGCGCACGAATCCCTTGCGGCGGTGCTCCTCGAACAGCTCCCGGAACTCGCCCTTGCGCCCGCGTACAAGCGGCGCAAGCACCTCGATCCGCGTACCCTCCGGCCAGGCCAGAACCTGGTCCACGATCTGGCTCGCGGACTGCCGCCTTACCTCCCGCCCGCAACCCGGACAGTGGGGCGTGCCGCACCTGGCCCAGAGGAGGCGCAGGTAGTCGTAGATCTCGGTGACGGTGCCGACCGTGGAACGAGGGTTCCGCCCCGTCGTCTTCTGCTCGATCGAAATCGCCGGGGAGAGTCCCTCGATCACGTCGACGTCCGGCTTCTCCATGACGCCGAGGAACTGGCGGGCGTACGCGGAGAGCGATTCCACGTAACGACGCTGGCCTTCGGCATAGATCGTGTCGAAGGCCAGTGAGGACTTCCCGGATCCGGACAGCCCGGTGATGACCACCAGCCGGTTCCGGGGTAGCTCCACGTCGATGTTCTTGAGGTTGTGCTCGCGCGCGCCGCGGACAACCACCTTTTCGTCATGCATAGCCGCGTTGTGTCACCGGGAAGGGGATGGGCTTCGAGCGGGTCCCTCGCCCCGCCGTGTCTACCCCGACGCGCCCGACCCGGTCCCGCGGCGGCGCGCTATACGGGTCGTCGCCCCTGTATGATGCGGATCAGTGCAATGATGATCGCGGCGATCAGCAGGACGTAGATGAAGCCGCCCAGCGTGTTGCCCGTGATCACGCCCAGGAGCCACAGGATCAGCAGGATCAGAACGATCGTCCAGAGCATTGCCAGCCTCCTTCCATGGCCTGCTCGACGGGATCAATGGAGCAGGCGGCGCGAGGTACCCCTGCGCGACACGCCGGGGACGTGGCCAGGAAGAAGACTGCAACGAGCAGGCCAGACAACGCTGGCCGCCGTATCTGTCAGCGGGCGCGTTCCAGGTACTTCCCTTCCGTCGGGTCGACGCGCACCACGTCGCCTTCGCTTATGAACGCGGGTACCTGGATGGTCACGCCGTTCTCGAGCTTCGCCGGCTTCGGCGATGCCGTCTGCGTGGCGCCCTTCACCACCGGCTCCGTCTGCACGACCTTCAGCTCGAGCGTCGACGGAAGCTGGATCCCGATCGGTCGGCCCTCGTAGAACTCGACCTGGATCACCATGTTCTCCGTCAGCCACTGCGCCGCGTCGCCGAGCGTCTCGGCGTCCATCTCCAGCATCTCGTACGTCTGCATGTTCATGAAATGGTAGTGCGTACCATCCGTGTAGAGATACTGGAGCTCGTTCGTGGAGAGCGAAACGTTCTCCACCGTGTCGGCGGCGCGGAACCGGTTCTCGAACATCTGCCCGGTACGCAGGTTCCGCATCTTGGTCTGCACGAACGCGCGCAGGTTGCCGGGCGTGTGGTGATGGAAGTCCACGACGCGGCAGGGATCGCCATTGTACAGCAGGACCGTCCCCTTACGGATCTGGGTGGCGGGGATGGGCATCGGTCAACTCTCCGTGCTGGTTGAAAAACATCCGTAGCCTTTAATAGTCGCGGCCGAAAAAACCCATCGCAAGCCCCTGGCCCGCGATCCCTTGCGGCGTCGTCTGCCCACGATGAAGTAGAAATGCCCGGTCCGCGCGCATGGCCGGGGCCGGTCACTGCCGGGGCCGAAGTACGTGCAGCGCGCCGGGGGCCACGGCCGCCGTGATCGGCGTGGTGCCGGTCGGGTCGCCGTCGATCTGGGTGGGCACCGGCCGGTCCGTATCCACTGTCACGCTGCGGGCCTGGAAGTGGATGAGGTGGTCGTTCCCGTGGAACTGGCGCCGGAGCGCCTTCCAGAGCACGTCGGCGAAACCGGTCGGCCCGTCCGGTGCCAGGACCACGACATCCAGGAAGCCGTCGTGCCAGGAACCGGTAGGCCGCGGCGCGAGCGGAACGGTGAACGGCAGGAATCCGGCAAAGAGCTCGCCGGTGTTCGCGATGAGCACGCTCACCGCGTCGACTTCGATGGGCTCCCGATCGTCGATCACGAGACTGAAGCGCGCGGGTCGGGCGTTGAGCGCCTCCTTCACCGCCGCTATGACGTACGCGCCGAAGCCGAAGCGTTCCTTCAGGTTGCGGGTAGCGGCCACCATGACCGCCGCATCGAATCCGGCACCTGCGACGAGGGCGAAGTAGCGGTCGCCGATGGTGCCCAGGTCCATGGCCGTGGGTACGCCGTGCACGGCGACGTGAATGGCTCTCTCGAGCCTCGCCGGGATACCGAGATTGCTCGCCACCTGGTTGGCAGTGCCACGCGGCACAATGGCGAGCGGCACGCTGGAGCCCGCGAGCCCGGTGGCGACTTCCGCAAGCGTGCCGTCACCGCCGACGGCAGCGACCGCGCGATGACCGTCCCGCACTGCTTCGCGTGCGAGCGCGGTCGCGTGACCGGGATACTGCGTGACCGCGATTTCGAATGGGGCGTCCAGCGCGTCGAACGCCCGGACGATCCGGGCGCGGAGGCGCTCCGGATCGTCGTGACCCGCGGCAGGATTGAGTACGACGAGGGTGCGGCCGGCCCCGCCGGCCGCGGTGGGGGATTCGCTCTGCACTGCCCGGTACCGCCCTCAGCGGACCATGCTGAACTCCGGCTGCGCAGCGAGCGCCTGCAGCCGCGCAATGCGTTCCTGCGTGCTCGGATGCGTGCTGAAGAGATTGGTCAGCCCGCCGCCCCTCAGACCGG
>DATMSC010000462.1:0-3300 GCA_035565595.1 Longimicrobiales bacterium
AGAACGGAGAGCTCAGGGTAGCGATACTCGCCGCGGCAGAGCGGCTTTCCCCTCGCCGCCGTGAGGCGTTCACGCTCGTGCACATCCACGGCCTCTCCAATCGCGAGGTCGCGGAGATCATGGATGTGCGCCCGCAGACCGTCGCCAACTATCTGCAGGCGGCGATCGCCGACCTCAGGGTGGCACTCAAGCCATTCTTCCCGTCATTCCAATGAGTATGTGCGGTGGCGACTCGCGTCTGAATTGGTGACGCACGGGTTCGAACCGCAGGATTCACGGCACCGAAAGACACGCACGAGGATGGAAGAGATCATCGGCCGGGTGATCCGTGGCGAAGCTACGGAATCGGAGATGGCGGAGCTCCTCGCCTGGCGTAGGGAGTCACCGCGCAATGAACGGTATTACTGCGAGCTCGCCTGGATGCTCGAGCAGTCCCGCGATCTGGTCTGGGAAGCGGTCGCAGACGTGCCGGTGCCAGCGGTGGAAGAGATCGTACGGCGGAGCTCCGTAGGGACGAACACGGGGCAGGAGCCCGGACGTCTGCGTCGAATCTGGTCGGACGCGCGATTTCGCGGGACGCTGGCGCTCGCCGCGGGAATCGCCGGCATCGTTTTCATTTCGCAATGGTTCAGCGGGCCCGTGGCCGATGCGTTCCGTTTCGGCACGGGAGAAATAGTCACGGGACCGACCGAGATGAGCACGGTCACGCTCGGCGACGGTACCGTGGTCCGGCTCGCGCCCGATAGTCGGCTGCGGATCTCGGACAAGGCGGACACGCGTGAAGTCTGGCTCGATGGGCGGGCCTTCTTCGCGGTGCGCAAGCACGCCGGGCTTCCGTTCGTCGTCCGCAGTCATGCCGGAGACGCGGTGGTCCTGGGCACCCGCTTCGACCTCCAGGCAACGCCCGCGGGATTGCGCGTGCTCGTGGTCGAGGGCGCCGTGCAACTGAGCGGACGCGCTGACGACTCCGAGAGGCTGGAGGTGACGGCCCGCCAGGTCGGTCTCGTCGCACCAAACTCGCCACCCGTGGTCGAAAACGCTGACCCGATGCTCTTCGAGCGTGAGTTGCAGTGGCTGGGCGACTTCCTGGTCTTCGAGGACACCCCCCTGGGACAGGTCGCCGAAGAGATAAGCCGCCATTTCGGAATCCGCGTCCAGATCCTGGACAGCTCGCTGGTCGAGGAGACCGTGCGCGGACTCTTCGTCAAGGAGGGCCCGGCGGAGGTCGTCCAGATCCTCTGTCGTGCGCTCGGCGTGCACTGCTCCGTAACCGAATCAGAAGTACTGATCGGGCCGTAGTCGCCCGGCCTCGTTCAGGGAATGGTTCGTCACATCCATCACTCGCCGGAGATGCACACCATGTGGATGAGCCTGAGTATCTGGAGTACTGTTGTCGCCAGCTCGATCGCGGCGACGACGACCGTTACGACGGAGCCGGTCTCCGCCCAACGGTTCCAGCACGCCACGGATGCGACGGTCGCGGTGGAGAACCAGAAGCCACCCCTCCAGCGGACCGCGCGGCTGGATGTCGAAGGAGTCTCCCTCGGGTCCGCCCTCCTGGAGCTGGACGAGAAATCCGGCGTCAGCCTGATCTACAGCCCCAGCAGGCTGCCGAAGCATCCGGTGACGTGCCACTGCCGCACGCTCTCGGTGGCCGAAGCTCTTTCTCGCCTGCTGATGGGCACGGGAATGAGGTATACGATCTACGGCGAGCACATCATCATCGAGCCCGGTCCCACCGGTCGCCGGGCCGAACCGGCCACACAACTCGCGGCGGCCGCGTCTCCGTTCGTGCTCAGCAGCCTGATGACGGGGCTCGATCGGCTCGAGTACCGTGTCGTCCCGACCGCACCGGCCGTCGTGGGCACGATCGTGGGTAGGGTCATTGACGGCCAGACCGGCATCCCGATCGTTGCGGCCCAGGTCCGGGTGGAGGGCACGGAGATCGTCGCGCTCACCCAGCCGGGCGGCGTATTCAGCCTGGGTAACGTGCCCGCCGGCACCCACACCGTCGTTGCCGAGCGGATCGGCTACAGCTCGTCGAGCGTTCCGGTCACGGTGCTCGACGGCCAGACGGTCAACATCGAGATCGTGCTCAACATCGCGGCGATAGGGCTCGAAGAGATCGTCGCGGTCGGGTACGGCCAGACCCAGCGCGTCAATCTCACCGGCGCGGTCGGCACTGTGACGCCGACGCAGATCCAGTCACGGCCGGTTGCCCGCGTGACCGAGGCGCTCCAGGGAATGACGCCGGGACTCACGATCATTCAGCGATCGGCGCAGCCCGGTCGGCAGAACATCCAGTTCGACATACGTGGCCGCAACAGCATCAACACGAGCACCACGCCCCTCATCATCATCGACGACGTCCCGGTCGGGACCGGTGAACTCAATCAGCTCAATCCCAACGACATCGAATCGATCTCGGTGCTGAAGGACGCGTCCTCGGCCGCGATCTACGGCTCCCGTGCAGCGAACGGCGTGATCCTCATCACCACGCGGCGAGGTGCGGCGAGCGGCAGGCTCCAGATATCGTACGACGGCTATTACGGCGTGCAGGATGTCGCCACGTTCCCCGAGATCCTGGGCCCCCGCGAATATCTCGAGCTGATCAATGAGGCCCGGGTCAACGCCGGCCTGCAACCGACCTACAGCGAAGAGTACATCGCCAACACCGAACGCGCGCTCAGGGGTGAGCCGGGCTACAGCCAGTACGACTATCCGTGGACGGACTGGCTGGACGTGATCTTCGATCCGGCACCGATGCACGAGCACACCTTTGCCGTGCGGGGCGGGAACGAATACGTGCGATTCAATGCGTCATTGAATTACCTGAACCACCAGGGGATGACTCCCCTGGTCGGGGCGGACCGCGTCGGGCTCCGGATCAACACGGATATGACGCTGACGGAGCGACTGACGGGTGCGCTCGACCTTTCGCTGAGGCGGAGCACCGACTCCGAGCCGCAGAATCAGGGGCAGGTTCTTTTCCGCATGTTCCACGACACTCCGCCGACCGTTGTGCCGAAGTATCCGGACGGTACCTACGGGTGGAGCCCCAATCGTCACAACCCGCTGGCGTACGCCGAGGACTCGGGGCGTAACGACCGGATGTTCCTGAATGGCATGGCAACGGCGCGCCTGGACTACGAGCTGTTCCCCGGGCTGTCGATCCGGTCGCTGGCTTCCGTCGGCGTGGGCGTCGACAAGAACCGCACATTCCGCAACCAGGCCGTGTATCGCGATTACAACAACCCGAGCGTGATCATACGTTCGGTGAACACCAATCAGATTCAGCAC
>DATMSC010000463.1:0-7185 GCA_035565595.1 Longimicrobiales bacterium
TGGGAACCGCTGGCCAACGGCGCCGTCAATCAGACTTCACGTGAAGTCAGCGGGACGACGACATCGTTCAGCACCTTCGCCGTATTGTTCGGATATCCGGTACCCTCCATCACCGCGGTCGACCCGCCGAGCGCGGTCATCGGCCGTGGTTCGCTGACGATCACGGTGACGGGCACGAACTTCACGCAGAATTCCGTCGTGCGCTGGAACGGGTCGGATCGGGAGACCACCTTCGTCAGCGAGACCGAGCTCGAAGCCTGGATCGAGCGGGACGACTTCGTCAACGGCGGCCTGTCGCAGATCACGGTCTTCACACCCGGCCCCGGGGGCGGCACCTCGCAGGCGATTCCCTTCATGGTGATCCAGCCGCCGGGCTCGGTCATACCCTTCATCGCGCCCGGATCCCACCACACCTGCGGCGTGTCGACCGACGGTTTCGCGTACTGCTGGGGGTTGAACTCGAGCGGGCAGCTCGGCGACGGCCAGACGGAGAATTCCTCGGTACCGGTCGCGGTGGCAGGAGACGAGTCGCTCATCCGGGTGGCTACCGGATTCACGCATTCGTGTGGCATCGCGTGGAACGGCATCGCGTTCTGCTGGGGCGCCAACGGGTCGGGGCAGCTCGGGACTGGCGACAACGTCGAGTCCGCCGTGCCGGTGCCGGTGTCGATCGATCGTTTCTTCAAGTCCATCGCCACCGGCTCCTCCCTGTCGTGCGGCCTGGCGTACCCCGGCGAGGCGTTCTGCTGGGGGGCGGGTTCGAGTGGCCAGCTCGGGAACGGCGGGCTGACCAACCAGTCCGTGCCAGTGGCGGTATCCGGCGGTCACGATTTCGACAGGCTCGCGGTCGGCGAGGCCCACGCCTGCGGCCTGACAACGGATGGCAAGGCCTGGTGCTGGGGTCGGAATGGGTCAGGTCAGCTCGGCGACGGCACTACCACGAATCGCTCACAGCCCGTGGCGGTCCTCGGTGGGCACGAGTTCGCGGACATCACCGCCGGCACCAGCCACACCTGCGCGATCGAGAGCAACGGCGATGCGTTCTGCTGGGGTTCGAACGCCCTCGGCGAGCTCGGTGATGGCAGCACCACGAACCGCTCCCAGCCGGTGGCAGTAGCCGGAGATCACGACTGGGCCGCCGTGTTCGCCGGTGGAAATAACACCTGTGGCGTGGATGCGATCGGAACCGCCTACTGCTGGGGCGACAACGAGTTCGGGCAACTCGGCGGCGCTGCCGGCGCCTTCGCGAGTCAGCCCACGCAGCTCCAGGGCGCCGGGGCGTACAGCTACGTGGTGCCGGGCGGCTCCCACATCTGCGGCGTGACCACGGCCGGTCTCGCCCGGTGCTGGGGCTCCCGGGGCTACGGCCAGCTCGGCACCGGCGAAGCCTCGTACGTGGCGGTGCCGACGCCCGTAGCCGGCGGCCATGTTTTCGCCAGTGTAGATCTGGGCGACTCGCACGCCTGCGGCGCCACGACCGGAAACCAGGCCTATTGCTGGGGTGGTGGCGACGAAGGCCAGATCGGAAACGGCTCGACCAATTCGGCGAAAACGCCTGCACTCGTCGCCGGGAATCACGCGATGGGCACGGTCGCGGCCGGTGGCCTTCATGCCTGCGGACTCACGACGCAGGAACAGGCCTACTGCTGGGGACGCAACCTCTCCGGTCAGCTCGGCAATGGTACGACGCAGTCTTCCACCTCGCCGGTGGCGGTGGCCGGCGGGCTGACGTTCACCGCCATCACGACCGGCTCCGCACACACGTGCGGACTCACCGCTGAGGGCGACGTCTATTGCTGGGGCGAGAACTCCAGCGGCCAGCTTGGCATCGGATCGCAGCAGGACCAGACCCAGCCCGTCCAGCTCGCGTTCGAAAATGGCATTGTGATCACGCAGATCTCGACCAACGCGGATCACACGTGCGCGCGCGCGGCGACCGGAGCGCTGTACTGCTGGGGCGCCAACGGGTTCGGACAGCTCGGGGACGGCACCACGAACAACGCGCTGACGCCGCAGCTCGTGGCCGGGGGCCACTCGTTCGATTACGTGTCCGCCGGGTGGTGGTACACGTGCGGTGTCCTGACGGATGGGAGCGTGCGCTGCTGGGGCTTCAACAATCAGGGGACGCTGGGTACGGGCGGCGGTCACGGGACCGTGACGACACCTGCTCTGGTGAATGGACTTGCCGGTGTCAGAGAGATCTCGGCCGGTTTCGGCCACACGTGCGCGGTCACGGAGAGCGATCAGGCGTTGTGCTGGGGCTTTGGCCTCGAGGGCCAGCTCGGCACCGGCTCGACGGCGAGAAACGCCGTGCCCACGCCGGTTTCAGGAGGACTCCAGTTCGCGCACGTCGACGCGGGGAACTCCTATACCTGCGGCGTGACGACGGCGGGCATCGCCTATTGCTGGGGCATGCAGGGCGATGGCAATCTCGGGAACGGCCTGCCGAACGCCGACGCCATGCCGGCCCCGGTCGTTGGCAATCTGATTTTCGGACCCCTCCCGCCGCCGTGACGATGTGAGCGGCCGCGGGTGGCTCCCGCAGTCCGCTGGTACTCGCGTGACGGGCGGCCGGCCTCCGGGCGAAGGCGGCATCCCCTCCGGGATGCCGCCTTTTCCATTTTCCGCACCGTTCAGGACAACTCTCTCCCGCCTGGCCTGAGGGTAATGGGAATGGGAGAAAACGGTTCCGGCGCCGACGCACGATATCGCGGGTTTCCCACGATCTTCACACGATTTCGATCTTGACGTAAAACCATGGGGTCCATAGCATTTTGAACCCGTTGAACTCGCTCAGATCGTTCCATTCCCGACGGCTGGGTAGCCGCCGGTTTTGGGGCTCTATTCCTGGGGTCGCGCCATGGTTTCAATGTGGTCCCGCCATTTCGGGCGATTCGTCATCGTCGTCGTTTCCGCCTTCGTTTCCCTTACCGTCATGGCGTGCGGCAGTGATTCGACGGCGCCGGACGGACCCGACACCGAAGCCGTATCATCCGTCACCGTCACACCCAATCTCGTACCGCTGGTGCCGCAGCAGACGGCGGGCCTGACGGCATCCGTGCTGGACGCGTCCGGCAATCCGCTCTCCGGGCGGCAGGTGACATGGACGTCCAGCTCGCCGGGGACGGTATCCCTGACCCCGAACGGCATGTCCGCGACGATCACCGCCCTTGCCGCGGGGACGGCAACCATCACCGCAACGAGCGAGGGGAAGAGCGGCTCGGCCACCATCACGGTGAATGAAGGCGGCTACATCGGCCCGAACGGAGGGCAGGTCACCGCGGCGGGTGGCGCGCTCCGGATCCAGGTCCCGGCGGGCGCACTGGGCGCTCCACTCGCGATCACCGTGAGCCCGCTGGCGAATCCGCCGGCCGGCGAGGGCCTCATCCAGGGCACGGCGTACGACCTCGGCCCGAACGGGTCGGGTTTCTCACAGCCGGTCACGGTCACGATCCGGTATGAGGCGTCCGCCGTCCCGCAGAACATGGATCCGGCGCTCTTCCGCGTGCACCGCTGGAACGGCAGCGCCTGGGAACCGCTCGGCAGCCCCGCCGTGAACGTCGCCACGCGCGAGGTCTCGGGGACGACCACAACGTTCAGCGCCTTCGCGGTGCTTGGCGTGCCGGGGAGCCCGGCCCCGACGCTCACCTCCATCGACCCGTCAAGCGCGTTCTCGGGGAGTGGCGACCTGACGCTCACCGTAGCCGGCACGGACTTCGTCGAGAGCTCCGTCGTCCGATGGAACGGCTCGGATCGGCCGACGACGTTCGTGAGCGCGACCCAGCTCCTGGCCGCGATCTCCGCCGCCGACCTCGAGAATCCGGGCCAGGCGCAGGTGACCGTCTTCACACCGTCGCCCGGTGGCGGCACGTCGGAGGCCGTCGAGTTCACGATCATTCCGGCACCGGGCTCGGCCGTGGCGAAGATTTCTTCAGGCGTCTACCACGTGTGCGGGGTGGACGTCGCGGGTGTGGCGTACTGCTGGGGGAATAACGACGGAGGCCGGCTCGGGAACGGGGTGCCCGGCAATTCGCCGGTGCCCGTGGCCGTGTCCGGCGGCCAGACTTACAAGCTCATAGCCACCGGCGAAGACCACACCTGCGCCATCACGGCCAACGGCGCTGCGTACTGCTGGGGCGTCAACGACAACGGGCAACTCGGCAACGGCAATAAGATCTCGAGCGACGTGCCCGTGGCCGTAATGGGTGGCCACACCTTCAAGGCGATCGGGACCGGGACACGTTTCAGCTGCGGGCTCACCACTGCCGGCGCAGCCTATTGCTGGGGATCCAACATCGGTGGCCAACTCGGCGTGGGTGGCTCGATGGCGGCCAGTCAGACTGAACCCGTTCCGGTCGTGGGCGGACACACCTTCCACAAGCTCGCAGTCGGGTCGCGGCACGCGTGCGCGCTGACCGAGGAGGGCCAGGCGTACTGCTGGGGCTCGAACCAGTACGGGCGGCTCGGTGACGGCACTTCCACGGTGTTCCAGCTCACGCCCGTCGCCGTGACCGGCAATCACGAGTTCGTGGACATCACGGCCGGGGCCGCCCACACCTGCGCCCTCGAGCGCGATGGCGATGCCTTCTGCTGGGGCCACAACGAATTCGGCCAGGTCGGGGACGCCACCTTTACCGACCGCAACGCCCCCGTACCGGTCGCCGGGAGTCATACCTGGATCGCGCTCCACGCGGGCGGCAACACGACGTGCGGCGTGGTCGTCGACGGGTCCGCGTACTGCTGGGGCGACGGCTCGTGGGCTCAGCTGGGTACCTCGATGACCAGCCTCGCGAATGAGCCCGTACCCGTCGAGAGTGCCGAGGAGTTCAGCTATGTGGTGCCGGGCACCTACCACGCGTGCGGCGTGACCACCACCGGCCAGGCGCGGTGCTGGGGCTTCCGGAGCTACGGCCAGCTCGCGACCGGCAACGCGGCCTACTTCGACCCACCGGTGAGGGTGGCCGGCGGACACGCGTTCACCCGTGTGGATGTGAATACGGACCATACTTGCGCCGTCACGTCCGACAATGCGGCCTACTGCTGGGGCATCGGGAACACCGGGCAACTCGGCAATGGTTCTGTGAGCGCCCGAAACTCGCCTGTTGCCGTCGTCGGAGACCACGAATTCGTGGCCGTCACGACGGGCAACTCGCACAGTTGCGGACTCGACTCGGACGGCCGCGCCTGGTGCTGGGGCTACAACCAGCAGGGGCAACTCGGCGACGGCACGAACCAGTCGTCCAACGTCCCCGTGGCGGTCACCGGCAACCTGCACTTCACCGAAATCAGCGCGGGATTCAGGCACACCTGCGGCCTCACCAACGGCGGCCAGGTCTACTGCTGGGGGAGTGATTCCGATATGCAGCTGGGGCTTCCGACGTTCGACGACCAGAACAAGCCTACGCTCGTGTCGTTCGGAGCCCCGGTCGTCATCACGCAGATATCTGCCGGCGACCGGCACACCTGTGCACGCGCGTCGACGGGCGCCGTGTATTGCTGGGGGAACAACAACAGCGGGCAGGTCGGCTCGCCCGGAGTCGCCCAGACTCCGAAGCTGGTTGGCGGGAATCACAATTTCGCCTCTGTGACCGCCGGCTGGCACCAGACGTGTGGTATCCTGAACAGCGGGAGCGTGCTCTGCTGGGGTTACAACGGCGGCGGCAGACTGGGCGTTGGCGACATCGGATCGACAGTGACCACGCCCCAGCCCGTGCTCGGGCTCGACGCGGAGATCACTCAGATCGCCATCGGCGACATTCACCTCTGCGCCCTGGCGACAGGCGGCAAGGCGTACTGCTGGGGTCGCGGCACCGAAGGGCAGCTCGGCACGGGTACGACCGGGGACCGGACCTCGCCGACGGAAGTCGCCGGCGGCCTCCTGTTCAAGCACATCGACGCAGGCGTTTTCTACACCTGCGGCACCACCTCGACCGGCGACGCGTACTGCTGGGGCTGGCAGACCTGGGGCGAGCTGGGGAACAACGGAGTGTCCTATGACTTCACGCCGGTCCCCGCCGCAGCAGGGATTCTGTTCGCCGAGCCGTAAGGCTGCGCGGGGGCGACGGCTTCTATGCCGTCGTGTGTGATGACGCGACGACGGAGCGATCGCGAGGCATCGGGAGCCGCTTTCGCGGGAATGACGGAGTAGGTAAACCGTCGTCCCCGCGAAAGCGGGGACCCCGACGAGGGCGCGATGTTGGACGGCGACGCGAAAACATCGGGATTCCCGCCCCCGCTTACGCGGGGGTGAACTTTGTTGCGCGGGAATGACGGAGTAGGTAGATCGTCATGAGGGCGCGATGTTCAACGGCGACGCGAAGACGTCGGGAGCCGCTTAGCTCGCCGGCCGGGCCATTCGGCACCGGCGCCCCAACTTCGTCGAACCAGTCTCCCCGAACGAGCAGATCCGAACGGGATGACCCGTTACCTCGCCCTCCTCCGGGGCATCAACGTCGGCGGGAAGAACATCATCCGCATGCCCGACCTGAAGCGGTGCTTCGAGGACCTGGGCTTCGACGGCGTCGTCACTTACATCCAGAGCGGAAACGTGATCTTCTCGGCGCCGCCCGGCGACGATGATCGTACGGAGCTCGTCCGGCGGATCGAAGCCGGGCTGTCGGAGCGGTTCCGGTACGACGCCAGCGTCGTGCTCCGATCGAGGGAGGAGATGCGCGACGTGGTCGAAAAAGCGCCGGCGGGCTTCGGCGGCGAACCCGAGCTCCGCCGCTACGACGTCCTGTTCCTGAAGGAGCCGCTCACTCCGGCCGAGGCGCTCCCGCGGGTCCCGGTGCGCGAGGGCGTCGACGAAGTCTTCTCCGGGCCCGGTGTCGTCTACGCCACCCGCCTCATCAGCCGGGCGACGGAGAGCCGGCTCCACCGGATCACTTCCGTGCCCATCTACTCGAGTTTGACCATCAGGAACTGGAACACCACGACGAAGCTGCTGGAGCTGCTCGAAAAGGTGTGACTCGTCGGTGGGCCCCGGCGCGCCCCCTCACGCCCTCCCGGCCGGCCGGTTGGCGCGACGGTACGCCCCCGGCCCCACGCCCATGAACCGCGTGAACGCCTTGGTGAACGCGATGGGGCTCGTGTAGCCCACGGCCTGAGCCACGGCAGGGATGCTCAGGGCACCGCTGGCGAGGAGCCTCGCCGCGGTGGTCATTCGCCAGCGCGTGAGGTACTGGA
>DATMSC010000464.1:0-2491 GCA_035565595.1 Longimicrobiales bacterium
GCCGCCGTCCACTTGCCCGCGAGGTTCTGTTCGTGCTCCCGCTCCACGCGCAGGATCTCCTCGATCAGCGCGGCAGTGGCGGCGTCAAGCGCGGCGCCGGCAAGGCGCGTGTACCGTTCGACCTCCGCGTGCTCGCGGGCGCGCGCGACGATCTCCCAGTCCTCGAGCGTCGCCGGCGGCTGACGGACGGCGCTCAGATCCGGCGCGACCTCGCCCAATTCGATCAACCTGGCCGTGAGCCGCGACAGGTGGTGGTGCTCGTCCGCCAGGAGCTCGTTCAGACGCTCGGCGAGGCGGACATCGCCGGCCTCTTCAGCGGCACCGGTGAGCGCCTTGTAGAACATCGCCTGCTCCTTCTCGGCCAGGCAGGCCGCGCGTAGCGCTTCGAGGTCTTCCGGTCGACTCGCGGTCAAAGAGGTTCCCCGTTTCGGCCGGTCACGAGTCAAGGAGAGCGGCGAGGCGCGCGGGACCGTAGACCCGGGCGCAGGCGCTGACGGCGTCCGGCCCCACTTCCGCGGCCGCCTCGAACGCGTATGTCAGCAATGCGTCGGCCGCGAGCAGCTCGAACGCGGCGCTCCTGTCGTCGCCCAGCGCCAGCGCGGCGCGGAACCTGTCGAGCGCGGCTTCGGCCAGTGTGGTCACGAGCGCCGGCAGCGCCTCGTCAGTGCCCTGGCCCACCCCATGCGAATGCGCGCCACTGAGCGAATCGCCCGCATCAGCGCGCAACGCCGCGACCGCTTCCTGCAACTTCGCGAGGAGCTCGGGAGGCGCGGCCGGGTCCCGCGACTCGAGCCACGCTGCAGGGTCGGCGTCGTGCGATACAGTCCTCATGCACCGCCGGAGAGGAGGCGCCGCACGATCTCCGGCGCCCGACCGATGGCTTCGGCGACCTTGCTGGCGTCGCCCACGCCGCCCTGCGCCATGTGCGGCCGGCCGCCGCCGGAGCCGCCGGTGGCGGTGGCGACCTCGCGGACCAGCCTGTCGGCGCGGACGCCTCGGGAGATGAGGTCGTCAGTCACGACGGCAATGAGCGCCGTGCCGCCCGAATGCTTCCCGGCGACGACGGCGGCTCCCGTCCCGAGTCGCGCCCGCAGCCCGTCGGCCATGGCGCGCAGCTCGTCCACCGACGCGACTTCCACCTCCACCGCCACCACCCGGGCGCCGTCCACGCTGACGGCACCGTCCACGAGCCGCGCGACGGCGTCCTGCGCGCTGGCGGCGCGCGCCTGGTCGAGCTGACGCTTCAGCTCGCGGTTCTCTTCCGAGAGCTGTGCGATGCGCCGTTCCAGGTTCTCCGGCGTGGTCTTGAGGGCGGCCGCGGCCTCCCTGAGCATCTGCTCATGCTCGACGGCGCGGCGGTACGCCTCGGGGCCGGTCACCGCCTCGATCCGGCGCACGCCCGCCGCGACGCCAGTCTCCGACACGATGCGGAAGAGCCCGATCTCGGCGGTGTGCCGGACGTGCGTACCGCCGCACAGCTCCATGCTCACGCCGGGCACGGTGATGGTCCGGACGACGTCGCCGTATTTCTCACCGAAGAGCGCCATCGCACCCCGGCCCAGCGCCTCCTGATAGCCCATGTAGTCGATGCACACGTCCGTATCCGCGAGGATCGCGCGGTTCACCTCGTCCTCGACCTGGCGGATCTCGGCGGCGGTCATCGGCCTGGTATGCGAAAAGTCGAAACGCAAGCGGTCCGGCGCCACGAGCGAGCCCCGCTGCACGACGTGCGTGCCGAGGACCTTGCGGAGCGCGGCGTGCAGGAGGTGCGTCGCCGTGTGGTTGCGCTCCGTGTCGTGACGTGTGGGCTGCAGCACCTGCGCCCGCACGGGGATCGGCGCATTGCCGCCCGGGAAATCGCCGTCGACGTCGCCCAGCACCGCGACTCGCCCGGCCACCCGCCGGACGTCGTCGACGACCACGCGCCAGCCGTCACCCTCGACGGTGCCCCTGTCGCTGACCTGGCCGCCCGCCTCGGCGTAGAACGGGTTCTGCCGGAGCTGGAGCGCGACACGCCCGTTCTCCCGCCTGTACGCGACGATGTCGGTGTCGACCTCAGTGGCCTCGTAGCCGACGAACACCTGCTCGGCCGCGGCGTCCAGCTCCTCCCAGCCGTCGCTCAGGGCGTCAGCGGAGAGGGCGACGCCGGAAGCCAGACGATCCTGGCGGGATCGTTCGCGCTGCTCCTCGAGTGCGGCTTCGAAACCGGCCTCGTCCACCGCGTAGCCGCGTTCGCGGGCGATCAGCTCCGTCAGGTCGAGCGGGAAGCCGAAGGTGTCGTAGAGGCGGAAAACGTCCGCACCGGGGAGCACAGGGGCCCTGACCTCCCCCGCCCGGATCTTCTCGATCTCCGCGGGCGGTAGCGGTGGCGCCAGCTCGTCCATCCGCTCCATGCCCTGGCCAATGGTCTCGAGGAAACGCTCCTCCTCAGTCCGGGTCGTGCGCAGCACGTGCTCGGCGGCCTGGCGGAGCTCCGGGTACGCCGCGCCCA
>DATMSC010000465.1:0-6605 GCA_035565595.1 Longimicrobiales bacterium
GGACCCGTTGGGATGACGTCTCCGGGTGGCTGTACCTGCCGGCTGAATCGTTCCGGGCGTCGCTGGTTTACCATCACCTGCCGCTCCCGAGCGGGAACCTGGAGTTCACGGCCCGAATCGACCACGTGGAGCGCGGCGAGATGATCGTGCCCGGGCCTGACGGCACCCTCGCGGTCGTTCCCTCCACCCGCCAGCTCGACGGGTATCTCCAGATCCGCATCATGGATGTCCGCGCGTTCATGCGGTGGGACAACATGCTGAACATCGCGGGGAACGCCGATCTGCCGGGTCGCGTGCTGCCCGGGCAGCGCGTATTTTACGGCGTCAAGTGGAATTTCTGGGATTGATCGCATAGCGGCGGCGGACCGCGAGGCGGTGTGTGGAGGCAATGACGTGATTCGCAGCATGACCGGATACGGCGAGGCCGAACGGGACACGCCCTCCGGCCGGCTGCGCGTGGAAATCAGATCCGTCAACCACCGCTACTTCAGCGCCAACCTCAAGCTCCCGTCGGCCCTCGAGCGGTTCGAGCCACAGGTGCGCGACTGGGTCCGCGAGCAAATCCCGCGCGGGCACGTCAGCATCACGATACGCCTGCAGTTGCAGGAGAACGGGAGCGGCGCGCCTCGCCTCCGACCGAACGAGGAGCGGGCACGGCAGTACCTCGAGGCGCTCATCCAACTGCGTGAAGCTCTGGGCGTCGGGGGCGACGTCGACATTGCGCTCCTCAGCCGGTTCGGTGACATCTTCGAGCGCGTCGACGAGGAATCGATCCCGGTGGATCCGGAGCTGCTCCGCGAAGTCGTGACCGATGCCGCGCTCGCGACCGTGGCCATGCGCGAGCGCGAGGGCGCGTCGCTCCGCAACGACCTGGAAGAGCGACTCGCGGCGATAGAAGCTTCGCTCGCCGAGATCGTCGAGCTCGCGCCGGCCCGGCTGGTCCGGGAGCGGGACAGGATGCGGAAGTCGATCGCCGCGCTGCTCGATGACGTCGCGATTGACGAGGAGCGCATCGCGCGGGAGGTCGCGCACATGGCCGATCGCTGGGACATCAGCGAGGAGGTGGTCAGACTGCGCTCGCACATCGAGGCGTTCCGCGCCATGTTGTCGGATTCGGGCGAACCGGTTGGGAAACGGCTCGGCTTCCTGGTGCAGGAGATGCACAGGGAGGCCAACACCATCGGATCCAAGTCCAACGACTCGGCCATCGACCACAGGGTGGTAGCGATCAAGAACGAGATCGAACGCTTGCGCGAGCAGATCGAGAACGTGGAATGAGCCAGGCGACGCGGCCGTTCGTACTGGTGATTTCGGCGCCGAGCGGAGCCGGGAAGACGTCACTGGCACGTGCGCTCGTCGAGCGGCGGGACGACCTCGCCTTCTCGGTGTCGGCGACGACTCGCCCGCCTCGGCCGCACGAGCGCCACGGGACCGACTACCTCTTCGTCGATGAGGCCGAGTTCCTGCGCATGCGCAACGCTGGCGAGCTGGTCGAGTGGGCGGAGGTCCACGGCCGGCACTACGGCACGCCGCGGAGTGGGATCGCGGCGGCGCTCGCGAATGGGAAGGTCGCGGTGCTGGACATCGACGTACAGGGCGCGCGGCAGGTCAGGTCTGTATTTCGCGACGCGGTTCTGGTCTTCATCCTCCCGCCGAGCATCGAGGAGCTGGGCCGACGGCTCTCCGGGCGGGGGAGCGAAAACGCGGAAGAGCGACGGCGCCGGATGCGTACCGCGCGCGTCGAACTCCCCGCCGTGCACGAATTCGATTATCTTGTCGTCAACGACGTGTTCGAAGACGCGGTGCGCGCGCTCGAGGCCATTGTCATTTCCGAGAGCCGGCGGATCAGTCGCCTGCCGCGGATCGACGAGATGGTACGGGAGCTGGACGCCGGACTCCGGACGTTGCTCGAAGGAGGTTCTTGAATGAGGGTATTCACGCCAATGGAAGTCGCGAAGCACGCCGGCAGCAAGTACCTCGGTGTCCTCGTCGCTGCCAAGTACGCCCGTGAGCTGAATGCGCTGCCGAAGGAGGCCGCGCCCGTCGGTATCGAGAAGAAGCTGACCACGCGGGCGCTCGAGGCCGAAGCCGCGGGCGACATCGAGTTCCGTCTCATCAAGCGCCGCCGGAAGGGCGGCTGACGCCCCATGGCCACGGGCGGTGGCGTCGACGCGGCTGCCCGTTCACGCCGGCGCCCGTGGGCCGGCCGCCGCATCATCCTTGGTGTCGGCGGTGGCATCGCGGCCTACAAGAGCGTCCAGCTCGCTCGTGATCTCACCGAGCTCGGCGCGATCGTCGACGTCGTTCTCACGCATTCGGCCCGGAGCTTCGTCGGTCCCATCACATTCGAGGCGCTGACGGGGCGACCGGTGGCGGGCGACATCCTTGCGCCCGGCCACGCGCTCGACCACGTTCGGCTCGGCCGCGAGGCGGACGTGGTGTGCATTGCGCCGGCCACGGCAGATTTCCTTGCGCGCGCCGCGAATGGCCAGGCCGGCGACACGTTGACCGCCGTGCTGCTGGCGACACGCGCGCCGGTCATTCTGTGTCCGGCCATGAACGACGCGATGTTTACTCATCCCGCAACGGCAGCCAACCTCCGCCGCCTTGCCGATTACGGCTATGAGATCGTGGGGCCGGCCGTGGGGCCGCTGGCGTTCGGCGAGGGTGAAGGGCCGGGCAGGATGGAGGCGATCGACGTCATCGTGCAGCACGTTGGTCGCGCGCTCGAAGGGCGTACGCCGTACACCGGGCGGCGGGTCGTGGTGACCGCTGGTCCGACGCGCGAAGCCGTCGATCCGGTTCGCTTCCTGTCCAACAGATCATCAGGCCGCATGGGTTTCGCGCTGGCCGCCGCCGCATGGCGTCGGGGCGCCGACGTGCTCCTCGTTGCCGGCCCGACGCAGCTCGCTCCACCGCATGGACCGCGGATCGAAAGGGTGGAGACGGCCGCGGAGATGGAGTCGGCGGTGGTGTCCGCAGTGGCGACCACGGACGCGCTGTTCATGAGTGCCGCTGTCGCGGATTTCCGGCCCGCCGGCGCCGCCGGCCGGAAGATCAAGAAGTCTGAACGACCCACGTCGATTCCGCTGGAGCCCGCGCCCGACGTTCTCGCGTCGAGCATTGCTCACCGGCGGCGGGGCATGGTCGCCGTGGGTTTCGCGCTCGAAACCGATGACGCCCGCGAAAACGCGCGCGAAAAACTGCGGGCAAAGGCGCTCGACATGATCGTGCTGAACGAGGCCACGTCGCCGGATGCCGGTTTCGAGGTGCCGACGAATCGCGTCGTGTTGATCGACCGTGAGGGCGGGGAAGATACTCTGCCGCTGATGCTGAAAGAAGAGGTCGCCGAGGTGATCCTCGACCGGGCGGCCAGCTGGCTGCCCACCGAATGATGGACGAGGCACGGACCACTTTCGCACGATACCTCGTGCAGCGCCGGGAGATGGGAGAGTCCACCCTCTTCCTGGAAACGCTGACGCGCGATGACGTGCTCGGACTCGCCGCCGGTACGCGGAGCATCCAGAGACCCTCCGCGGCAGTCGCCGACAATGCGCCGGACCGCTTGCGCGAATTGAACGTGTTGCGCGGCGAGGCAATGGGCTGTACGAAATGCCGTCTTCACGAAACCCGGAGCACAGTGGTTTTTTCCAGGGGATCGGAAACGGCCGAGGTGGTCGTCGTCGGCGAGGCGCCGGGGCAGGAAGAGGACCGTACGGGCTTCCCGTTCGTCGGTCCGGCCGGCCGGCTGCTCGACAAGCTGCTCCTGAGCGCCGGCTTTCCGCGCGAATCGGTTTACGTCTGCAACGTCCTGAAATGCCGACCGCCCAGCAATCGGAACCCGCAACGGGACGAGATCGACGCGTGCTCGTCGTATCTGCGGCGGCAGATCGAGCTGGTCGCGCCGCGGGTGCTCCTCGCGGTCGGCAAGTTCGCTGCGCAGACGCTGCTCGCTACGGACACGAGTATCGGCAAGCTCCGGGGCCAGATCCACGACTACGGCGGTATCCCGGTGATCACGACGTTCCACCCCGCCTTCCTGCTTCGGAGCCCGCGCTACACGCGCGCCGCGTGGCAGGATTTCCAGCTCATGCGCAGAGTGCTCGACGGCGGGAATACCGCCGCCGCCCACTGAAACCATCATCGTCATGAGTACGACGCTCCCCGCTGAAGTGGCAACCATCCCGGCTCCGGATCGAGCCGTGCCGTACGCCCCGGAGGCGGAGATCGGCGTGCTCGGCGGCATGCTGATCGACGGCGATGCCGTGACGCGCGCGCTGGAGATCCTCGACGATACGATGTTCTATCGCGAGGCGAACCGCCGCATCTTCCGCGCGATGGCCCGGCTCTTCCAGCGCGGCCAGGTGATCGACCCCATCACGTTGGGCGAGGAGCTCAAGCAGTCGCAGGAGCTGGACGACGTGGGCGGGCTCGCCTACCTCAGCGAGCTGCTCGACGCCGTGCCTACAGCAGCCAACATCGAGTATCACGCGCGCATCGTGCGTGAGCGGGCTCTGCTGCGGCGCCTCATCGACGCAGCTTCCCACATCGTCCGCGATGCCTATGACATGGGCGGACGGACGATCGAGGAGATCCTCGACACCGCCGAGCAACGGGTATTCCAGATCGCGCAAGCGCACGACCGGGGCGGTTTCGTCTGGATCAAGAAGATCCTGTACCCGACCTTCGAGCGAATCGAGCAGATCCAGGCGGCGAAAGGTGGGCTCACGGGGATCGGTACCGGGTTCCCGGATCTCGACGAGAAGACGGGCGGCTACCAGCGCGGCGACCTGATCATCCTCGCCGCGCGGCCGAGCATGGGGAAGACCGCGTTCGTGATCAACACGGCGCTCCACGCGGCCATCTACCGCAAGGCGCCGGTCGCAGTCTTCTCGCTGGAAATGTCGAAGGAGCAGCTCGTGCAGCGCATGCTGTGCGCGGAGGCGCTCGTCGACCTGGGCCGTCTGCTCCGGGGCCGCCTCACCGACGACGACTACGTTCGCCTGGCGCAGGCGGCCGGGCATCTCAATACGGCGCCGATCTGGATCGACGATTCCGGTGCGCTCAGCGTCATGGAGATGCGCGCCAAGGCGCGGCGGCTCAAGGCCGATCACCCGGAGCTCGGCTTGATCGTCGTCGACTACATCCAGCTCATGAGCGCGTCGACGCAGGCGGAGAACCGCCAGCAGGAAGTCTCGTCCATCAGCCGGGGGCTGAAGGCATTGGCCAAGGAACTGGACGTGGCAATCATCGCGCTCTCCCAGCTGTCCCGGGCCCCGGAACAGCGGGCGGATCACCGGCCGCAGCTCTCGGATCTCCGCGAGTCGGGCGCGCTCGAGCAGGACGCCGACCTCGTCATGTTCCTCTACCGACCCGAGTACTACGTCACTCCGGCCGAGGCTCAGGAGCGGGATCTCGTCGGCAAGGCTGAGCTGATCATCGGCAAGCAGCGCAACGGTCCAACAGGGATCGTGGACCTGTACTTCCGCAAGGAGTGCACGCGGTTCGAGTCGATGACACGGCACGATTCGGATTTTGCCGCGGGGCGGCCGGCGTGACACGCGTCCGCACCACGTTTTTCTGCAACCAGTGCGGGAATGAAACGCCCCGCTGGCAGGGGCAGTGCCGTGCGTGCGGGGAGTGGAACACGCTGGTCGAGGCGCCGGTCACCCGGTCACCACGATCGCGGCCGGGCGCCCGGTCGGGCCTACGCACTCAGCTCCCACGACCGGTCGCGACGCCGCTCGCCGAAGTACCGCCGGGTGACAGCGCGCGCTGGGCATCCGGCATCGACGAGCTGGATTTCGTGCTCGGCGGTGGGATCGTGCCCGGATCGGTCGTCCTTCTCGGTGGTGAGCCCGGCATCGGCAAGAGCACGCTGCTGCTGCAGCTCGCCGCGCGCCTCCAGGCCGCCGGTCGACCGGTTCTGTATGCGTCTGGCGAGGAATCGGCAGGCCAGGTACGGATGCGCGCGGACCGACTGTCGGAAGCCGCGGGCGAAGTACGTTTCATCGGCGAAACCGATCTCGAAACCATTCTCGCTGCGGCCGACCCGGCCCCTGCCGTGCTCGTCGTCGATTCGATCCAGACCGTATGGGCGCCGGACCTGGAAGGCGTGCCGGGAAGCGTCACGCAGGTGCGGGAGTGCGCCGCGCGGCTCCAGCGCTTCGCCAAGGAAGCCGGAACAGTCGTGTTCCTGGTCGGACACGTGACCAAGGGTGGTGTTGTCGCCGGGCCGCGGACGCTCGAGCATATCGTGGACACGGTTCTCTACTTCGAAGGATCGGGCGGCCTCGACCACCGAGTGCTGCGCGCCACCAAGAACCGGTTCGGCGCGGTGGACGAGATCGGTGTCTTCCGAATGACGGATTCCGGGCTGGCGCCGGTTGCCAATCCGTCGGAGCTGTTCCTGGCGCGGTCGGGCCGGTCGGTGAGCGGGACGGCCGTGGCAGCGGCGATCGAGGGGACCCGGCCTCTCCTCGTCGAAATCCAGGCTCTGTGCACCCGAACCAACTACGGCGCGGCTCAGCGGACCGCTACCGGCCTCGACCGTCAGCGGCTGGCTCTGCTCCTGGCCGTGCTCGAGAAGCGCCTTGGCGTTCCGT
>DATMSC010000466.1:0-4725 GCA_035565595.1 Longimicrobiales bacterium
TTCGCGTCGGCGCTCGCCCGCCCTGTACGCGGTAGCCTACCTCGCATGAGCCATCACCTCCCGGTGAGCAAAGCGGCTCTTCGCTCGCGTAGCGTCGCTAATGGTTTCGGCCCTGCAACGCCTGACCCTATCGGCCGCGCCGCTGGCTACGACGAATTGCAAACCGTGGCTTATGCGAAAACTTATGATGCGGTGCCATCAGCGGCGCGTCAAGGGTTTCGTTGGCCAGGCTACAGGAACCAACATCCCTTCGACAAAGATCCCGTAATCCGTGCCGCGCGATCGAATCGGCTCCGCCAACCGGCGGAACGATTACAGGACGGCCCCGCGCGAACGGTACAAACGCCGGGTGGGCGGTCCATTCGGCTATGCGCTGAACCTGACGTTCAGTCAGGAGTGCTCGGAGCTTGAGCCTCTCCGCACGTCGATAGCCGACATCGGTGCACTGGCTGCTCCTGCGGTTGATTCGTTTCCTGGTGCAAACCACAACATTCGCTGGAGGAGGCGCTGGACCGCGCGCGGAAGGTGTTCGCGCCGCTGATCGTCGTGTGACGGGCGATTGCCCCTGTCGACCGCTCAGCGATCCATGATGGGCAGGTAAGCCCGCCACGGACCCACCGCGTCGCGGTACTGCTTCGCGAGCACGCGGGTCGTCTGCGCGAGGTGCCCGAGATCGTGCGCAACCCAGGTGGCCAGGAGCTGCCGGAGTGAGATCGGCCCGAGCGCCGGGTGTTCACCCTCCAGCGCCAGCTCCCGCGCGGTCAATTGCCAGCCCCGGACGATGCTCACGTTCTCGGCGCGGAGTTCCGCGAACTCGTCGAGCAACATCGCCAGTGACTTGCCGCGGCTCTCCTCGTAGTGCGCGAAACGATCGAACGGGCCGAACCGACGGTCCTCGCCCTGTGCGAGAATGAGTTGCGCTCGGGGAATCCAGTTGGTGCGTTCGGCGTGGATCAGGTGGCCAACGTTGTCGAAAGCGCTGAAAGTTTCAGGACCCTCGTTTGGCAGGGTCCACGCGTCCGAGAGGCCTCCGAGCAGCGCCCGAAACGTCGCAGGCGTGCGCTCGAGGATCTCGAGTCCGCGTTCGAGATCGAATTCCATGGCGTTCCCCGACAGGTGATTTCCGCGTGCCCGGTGGCTCTCCCATCCAGGCCGCGCTAGAATGGCCGGCACGGCCGGACGTGGTCAACCCCGCCGCTGCCGAAAGCGCTAGTGTTCCACCTGCGCGGTCCCATGCGCGAGAGCCCGGGCCTCAAAAGGAAGACGAGGTTCCTGACGACCCGCCGTGTTCGACTCGGATGCCCTTCCCCATGGCACGACCCGTTGCGAAATTGGAAACGTTCGCGAAGGCCGAATGGCTGCGCGAGCGTTGACAGCGCATGGAGGCAGATGGACGCGGCAAGTCCCGAGCTGCAGGTTCGGCTGGCGCTCTTCGGCTATCCCCCAACGGCCGCGCGCCTCATCGCGCATCGCAGGTCGAAGACGGCGTGCCGCGGCACCGCCCTCCTCATCCTCATCGGCTCCTGGATCGTCGCGCCGCTGACTTTCTTCATTCCACCGCACCTGGAATGGCCAATCGCCATCCTGCTCGGCGGCGCCTATCTGGCGCGGCGAGCGTGGACGCGGGACCTGGTGGTGGTCGAGTTCAGTGGGACGTGCGTGAAGTGCAGGGCCAATATCGGCATACGTGCCGGCGCCACCCTCGCCATACCGCACACTTTGACATGCGCCCGGTGCGGCCACACGCTGGTCCTGGAGTACGGCGAGGCGCCGGAGACCACCGGTTCGGTCGAGGTGGGGAACGGCCCGATCCCGGCACCCGGCGCACCCCCGGAACCTGACGATACCCGCCCCCCCGGCCGCCTCCACCCCCCGCGCAACAGTAGCTGGTCACCTGCCGGGAGCGGCTGGGTCGACTGACGGGACCAGACCGGTGTGGCGCGGCGGGGTGCCGTTCACCTCTCTGGCCGTCACTCGATCTTACCCCCGCGACAGCGGCCGAGTTACTGCGAGGGCACGGTGCCGGCCCGTCATCCCCAGACGACGGGGTCCCCTCTGCTCCGCGGGGGGACCCCATTTACCACTTCGTTCCCGGCAAGTGACCGCAGCGTCAGCGGGCCGAGGCCGGCAACGTCCCGGCGCACTGCCCGGGCCGCCAGCGTTGCAAATCCACCGTTTCGTGGCGCGGGCGGTCAGACCTGCACCAGGCTCGGGCCCCGGACCGCAGCCGTTCGCGACGTGCGGCTCACGCCACCGCGGCTGCCTGCGTGCCGTGCCGGCGCCGGTACTGCTCCAGGAAGTCCGCGATCCTGCTGATCGCTTCCCGCAGGTCGTCCTCGTGGGGGAGGAACACGATCCGGAAGTGGTCGGGCTTCGGCCAGTTGAACCCGGTTCCCTGCACCAGCATGACCCGCGTCTGCTGCAACAGCTCCATCAGGAAGATCCGATCATCCTGGATCGGGTAGATCTCGGGGTCGAGGCGAGGGAAGAGGTAGAGCGCCGACTTCGGCTTGACGCAGGTCACGCCAGGAATCGACGTGATCAGCTCGTACGCCACGTCGCGCTGCCGCCGCAGTCGGCCGCCCGGGCCGACCAGGTCCCTGATGCTCTGATAGCCGCCGAGGGCCGTCTGGATCGCCGTCTGCCCGGGGACGTTGGCGCACAGCCGCATGTTCGAGAGCATGTTGAGCCCCTCGATGTAGTCGGTCGCGGCATGCTTCGCCCCCGACACGATCATCCACCCCGAGCGGTAGCCGCAACATCGGTAGCTCTTCGAGAGCGAATTGAAGGTGAGGATGAGCACATCCGACGTGAGGCTCGCGATAGCGGTGTGCTGCGCGTCGTCGTACAGGACCTTGTCGTAGACCTCGTCGGAGAGGATGACGAGACCGTGCTCCCGCGCGATGTCCACGATCCCCCGTAGCACCTCTCCGGAATAGACGGCGCCGGTCGGATTGTTGGGGTTGATCACGACGATCCCCTTCGTCGCCGGCGTGATCTTCCGCCGGATGTCCTCGAGGTCCGGGATCCAGCCCTTGGTTTCGTCGCACAGGTAGTGCACCGGCGTGCCGCCGGAGAGCGCCGCCGCAGCCGTCCAGAGCGGGTAGTCCGGCGCGGGGATCAGGAGCTCGTCGCCCTCGTTCAGCAGCGCGTTGACGGCCATGACGATCAGCTCGCTGGCGCCGTTGCCCAGATAGATGTCGTCCAGCGTGACGCCCTCGATCCCCAGCTCCTGGGTGTAGTGCATCACCGCCTTGCGCGCGGAGAATATGCCCTTGCTGTCCGAATAGCCCGCGGAGCTCGGCAGGTTGCGAATCATGTCCTGCTGGATCTCCTCCGGCGCGTCGAACCCGAACTGGGCGAGGTTGCCGATGTTCAAACGTATGATCTTGTGCCCCTGCTCCTCCATCAGTCGGGCGGCGTCCATGATGGGGCCGCGGACGTCGTAGAGGACGTTGGCGAGCTTGTGGGACTTACGTACCGTCTTCAAGTGGCCTCCAGAAAGGGCGGCAGCCCGGAGTGTGTCACGGCGGCCCGCGTCGCGGCCCGGGCTTTGATCGCGACAACAGCCAAACTACACCAATGGCGGCAAAACGGCACGATGACTTCGCGGCCGGAGGAGGTAACCAGCGCATGGCGGGAGACGCGCCCCGCGATCCGGTTCCGTGGCCCATTAGCCCTGGCCCTAGCCCCCGCCTTAGCCCTATTCCTCACATTGCGCGGTTCAGCGCGGCGAGTAGCGACGCATCGCGCTGGTAAGCGTCCCGGTAGTAGTGAACCTCGCCGTGCAGGTCGGCGGACGCGGTCCAGTAGAGGATCAGCACCGGGAAGGGCGTCGCGAGCGGGATCGTTCGGGTCTGCCCCGTCGCGATCGCGGCTTCGATCGCCTCCCGACTCCACCGCACCGGCTCGTCCAGGATCAGCTCGGCCAGCCGGATCGGGTCCTCCACGCGGATGCAGCCGCTGCTGAAGTTGCGGTCCTCCCGCGCGAAAAGCTCCCGCGACGGGGTGTCGTGCAGGTACACGTTGTACTGGTTCGGGAACATGAATTTGATCCGCCCCAGCGCGTTGAGCGGACCTGGCTCCTGCCTGAAGACGTAGGGGAACGTCCTGGCCGTGTACTGCGAGAAGTCGATGGTGGCCGGGTCCACCGGGCGCCCGCTCCGGTCCAGCACGCGCATGTTCATGGTGCGCAGGTAGTTCGGGTCGCGCCGGATGTTGTTCAGGATGTCGCCGACGATCCCTGGCGGCACGGTCCAGGTGGGGTTCAGCTCCAGGTAGCGCATCTGGTCGGTGAAGATCGGCGTGGACCGGTACGTCGTGCCGACTACCGCCCGCGTCTCGAAGATCACGTCGCCGTCCCGGACCATGTAGACCTTTGCGCCCGCAATGTTCGCGGCCACGAAGCTCTGCGGCAGGTCGTGCGTAAACCAGCGGGCGCGCTCGAGATTGATCCGCACCTGGTCGATGCGCGCCTCGACGGGCACGTTCAGCTCCGCGAGCGTGGCCCGACCCACGGCACCGTCTTCGTTGAGCGCGTGTCGGTGCTGGAAGCGCCGGACCGCCGCGTCGAGCGCCTCGTCGAAGCGGTTGCCCGTGACGACGTCTTCGGGATCCAGGTCACCGCCCATCACCAGGCGCTCCCGGAGTACAGGCACTCGCTCGTCCTCGTCGCCAAGTCTCAGCGTCGGTCCCGCCGGCACTACCGGCCATCCGCCCACCGCC